>JAFAWI010000116.1 GCA_019241915.1 Alphaproteobacteria bacterium | reverse complement strand
CGGACGATCGCATCACCGGCATCGAGTACGACGACCCGCAGGAGCCCGAATTCGTCGTCGTCCGCACCGAGCGCGAGACCGATTTCGAGGACAAGCTCAAGAAAAAGACACTGACCTCCGGCTGCGCTCAGGGCACGGTGTTCGGCGACCTGATGGAGAAGTTCGACGAGGTCCGGCTCGACCCGCAGGCGATCCTCAAAACCTCCTGGCTTTACGCGCTGACCCGCAAGATCAACACCGCGCCGAGCCTCTATCTGGCGGCCGGTGCGATCCATGGCTGTGTGTTGTGCGAGGAAGACCGGCCGCTGATCTACATGGAGGATGTCGGCCGGCACAACGCGATCGACAAGATCGCGGGCTACATGCACCTCAATGCTGTTTCGTCCGCCGGCAAGATTTTCTACACCACCGGTCGGCTGACGTCCGAGATGGTGATCAAGACGGTGCAGATGGGCATCCCGATCCTGATCTCGCGCTCCGGCTTTACCGCCTGGGGGGTCGACCTGGCGCGGCAGGCGGGTCTGACATTGATCGGCCGCGCCAAGGGCCGGCGCTTTGTCGCGCTTGCCGGCGCCGAGCGTATCGTCTTCGACAGCGACCATCGCGAGGCCGCCGACGAGCCGGCGCGGTCGTCGCGCAAATCGAGCTTGCCCGAAGAAGTATGAGCGCGGCCGGCGGCGGGATTGTTGGCATATTGCTCGCCGGCGGGCTGGCGCGCCGCATGGGCGGCGGCGACAAGGCGCTGCGTCTGCTCGGCGGCCGGCCGCTGCTCGACCGCGTGATCGACCGTCTGCGTCCGCAGGTGTCGGCCCTGGTGCTCAACGCCAATGGCGATCCAGCGCGCTTCGCGGCTTACGGGCTTCCGGTCGTTGCCGACAGCACCCCCGGTTTTGCCGGGCCGCTGGCCGGCGTGCTCGCCGGGCTGGATTGGGCGGCGGCTAACCGGCCCGATTGTCGCTGGGTGCTCAGTGTCGCAACCGATGCGCCGTTTCTGCCGACCGATCTTGTCGTGCGGATGGTGGCGCAAATGGCCGCCGAGGGCGCCGACCTTGCTTGCGCCGCTTCGGCGGGGCAGGCGCATCCGGTGATCGGGCTGTGGCCGGCACGGCTGCGCGACGCGTTGCGCCGCGCGCTGGCGGAGGAGGGTATCCGCAAAGTCGATGTCTGGACCGCGCGCTACCGCCTCGCGACCGTGACGTTTCCGGCTGAGCCTTTCGACCCGTTCTTCAACGCCAACCGGCCGGAGGACATCGAACGGGCCGCGGCGCTGCTCGGGCTTACTGAAACGCCTTGATCGCGTTGACCAGCGTCTGCACGACGCCCCAGACCAGCGGAATGCCGACAAAGGTCCATGCCAGCAACAGCTTGAGCCCGTTACCGGTGTTCGCCATCAGTCGTCTCCCTGCGCCGCCGCGAGGTTTCGCGCCGCTGGCTCGTCCCGCATGTAATGCCGCTCGTCGACCGCGCGGATGCAGGCGTTGCAGATGAAGCCGATCACCAGCAGCCCGGCCATCAAGTACATCGTCGTGTTGTAGGCCTGCGCCGCCGGGACGCCGTGGGTCACGTTGTACTCGCGGATGTAGTTGACCAGCACCGGTCCGAAGATGCCGGCTGCCGACCACGCCGTCAGCAGCAGTCCGTGGATCGCGCCGACATAGCGCGTCCCAAACATGTCGCGCAGATAGGCCGGCACCGTCGCAAACCCGCCGCCATACATGCTGAAAATCACGGCGTAGCAAAGCACGAACAGCGCGACGCTGCCGATCGCCCCGCTGTACGGCACCAGCGCGTAGAGCAGCGTGCCGAGCGCGAAGAAGCAGAAATAGGTGTTCTTGCGGCCGATGTAGTCCGAAGTGGACGACCAAATGAACCGGCCCATCATGTTGAATAGGCTGAACAGGCCGACAAACCCCGAGGCGGCAACCGCGGTCACATGGCCTTTGAACATCTCCTGGCTCATCGCCGAGGCCTGGCCCAGCACGCCGATCCCGGCCGTCACGTTGAGGCACAGCACCCACCAGATCAGCCAGAACTGCGGCGTCTTCAGCGCCTCGTAGACAAAGACGTTGTGCGTGGTGATCAGCCGCGACGATTGCGACGGCGCCACATAGCCCTCCGGCGCCCAGCCCTCCGGCGGCACGCGAACGATCGCGGCGCCGACCATCATGAAGACCAGATAGATGACGCCCATGCAGATCCAGGCCTCGGCAACGCCGACATGGGCGGCGGTGTTGAACTTGCCCATCAGCCACACCGACAGCGGTGAGGCGATAAACGCGCCGCCGCCAAAGCCCATGATCGCCATCCCGGTCGCCATGCCCGGGCGGTCGGGAAACCATTTGATCAGCGTCGAGACCGGCGAGATGTAACCGATGCCGAGCCCGATCCCGCCGAGCACACCGTAGCCGAGATAGATGATCCACAGCGTGTGGGCATAAACACCGACCGCGGAGATGAAGAACCCTCCGGCCCAGCACAGCGCCGCGGTGAACATCGCCCGGCGCGGCCCGCCTTCCTCGACCCAGCGGCCGAAGACCGCAGCGGAGAGTCCGAGAAACACAATCGCGATGCTGAAAATCCAGCCGAGATCGGTCAGCTTCCAGTCGTCCGGCGTCGATTGGGTGATCCCGAGCAGCTTGGTCAGCGGCAGGTTGAAGACACTGAACGCGTAGGCCTGCCCGATGCACAGATGAACGCAAAGTGCGGCGGGCGGGATCAGCCATCGGCTATAGCCCGGTGCCGCTACGGTGCGCTCGCGCGCCAAAAACGACATGTGCTGCGCCTCCTCCCCTATGCCCCGATTCGTTGGAATTCTTACCAATAACCAACGTCGGGCAGCGTGTTTTGCACCAAGCGGCGCAAGCCGCCGCCGGTTCTGCCGCGGTATATTTTAATGCCGGCGCAGCGTCAATTCGTACAAAATGGCGTGATCATTTGGCCATTAGTTAACCGGTCGGCGGGTTGCGGCCCTGTCTTGCGAGCCGCCGTTGCCGCTGGTGCGATGTCATGCGACCATGTCGGGCATGGCGACTACGCTCGACCTGCGCGTCTGCGAACTGCTGATGGCGCGCCTGTGCCATGATTTTGCCGGACCGATCGCGGCGATCGGCAACGGCGCCGAACTGCTTGACGACGACGATCCCGCTTTCGTTCGCCAAGCCGCGACGCTGATCGGCGAGAGCGCCGGGAGCGCAGCCAAACGGCTGCAGTTGTTCCGCTTCGCCTTCGGTTTCAGCGCCGGCGCGGTCGCCGGGCCGCAACCGCACACGCTCGCCACCGAATACTTTGCCGGCGGCAACGTGGCCGTCGATTACACCGAGGCCGTGCGAAGCTTGGCGCCCGAATGGCAGCGCCTCGGTTGCCTGCTGCTGCTGATCGCCAGCGAGGCGTTGCCGCGCGGCGGGATGTTGACGCTCAACGCCGAGCCTGCGGGCCCGGTTGTCGCCGCCGCCGGCGACAGCGATCGCCTGTCGCCCGAAATATTGGGAGCGCTGAAGTTGCAAGCGACCAGCGACGCGCTCACGTCGCGCTCGGTCACGCCATATTTTGCCGGGTTGCTTGCCCAGTCGCTCGGACGCCGGCTTGCCGCCGCCGCGATGCCCGGCGGGTTCCGTATATTCTGTGAGCCGGCGGGCGCCGCCGGTTAGGCTGACTTGAGCTGCGGTGCGGCCTCGACCGGATCGCGCAGCACATAGCCGCGGCCCCACACGGTCTCGATGTAGTGTTCGCCGCCGGTCGCCTGCGCCAGCTTCTTGCGCAGCTTGCAGACGAACACGTCGATGATCTTCAGCTCAGGCTCGTCCATGCCGCCATAGAGGTGGTTGAGGAACATCTCCTTGGTCAGCGTCGTGCCCTTGCGCAGGCTCAACAGCTCGAGGATGCCGTATTCCTTGGCCGTCAGGTGCAGCGGGTTCTGGTCGACGCTGACGACCCGGCTGTCC
>JAFAWI010000097.1 GCA_019241915.1 Alphaproteobacteria bacterium | reverse complement strand
GGGTTGCTCGCGGGGTTCGCCGCGATCGGCATCCCGGCGCAGCCCGACGACCTGCTGACCGTTGCGGCGGCCCTTGTCGTTACCGCCGCGCTCGGCTGCGGCATCGGGTTTTTCAACGGGGTGATCCAGACGCTGTTCCGCTCGTGGGACAAGCTGTGGAACAACGTCACGCGGCTGCTCTACTTCTTTTCCGGCATCTTCTATGTGCCGGGCATGATGCCGGACTGGGCTCGGGATATTCTCGGCTGGAACCCGTTGCTGCACGCCATCGATTGGGTTCGCAGCGGCTTCTTCAGCGCCTACCGCCCGCACTGGCTCGACTGGAAATACCTGGCGATGGCGGCGGCGCTGGCGCTGATGGGCGGGTTGCTGCTCGAACGCGCGCTGCGTCACCGGCTGAGCGCGCCCGCATGATTGCGCTGGATCGGGTCTCCAAAGCGTATCGCATGGCCCGCGGCGGCCGGCGCACCGTGCTCGATCAGATCAGCGCCGATTTTCCCGACGGCTGCAACATCGGCATCCTTGGCGGTAATGGCGCCGGGAAATCGACACTGCTGCGGTTGCTGGCCGGTACGGAAAAGCCGGACAGCGGCCGCATCCGCCGCCGCGGCCGCTGCTCGTTTCCATTGGGCTACGGCGGCACCTTTCATGGCGCGCTGTCGGGGCGCGAGAACGTGGCCTTCCTCGCGCGCATCTACGGCTGCGATTTGGCGAAGACGATTGCTTATGTCCGGAACTTCGCCGAGGTCGGCGCTTATTTCGACGACATGCCGGTTGATACCTACTCCGCCGGCATGCGGGCGCGCCTGGCGTTTGGCGCCTGTCTGGCGATCGATTTCGACATCTATTTGATCGACGAAGTAACCGAGATCGGCGACGACCGCTTTCGCCGCAAATGCGCCGCTGCGTTCCGCGAGCGCGTGTTGCGTTCCGACATCATCATGGTCACGCACAACATGCGGACGATCCGGCAGTATTGCGATCGGGCCGCCGTGCTGATGAACGGCCGCCTGCGGCTTTATGACGACGTCGACGGAGCTCTCGATTTTTACCGCCGCGATATCGCAATGGCCGATTGATGCTGAACTTGCGGATCCCGCAGCAAACGGTTCTGCAAGTACCGCCGAACGGCCAACTGCCCGCGGCCGGCGGTAACGCATCGGTCACACCTCTTTTTGCCGCCGCTGACGGACAGCCGGCTGCGCGGCGCCGAATTCGGCGGCCGGGGCTCCTCTCGTTTCTGGCCATTGTGGCGCTGCCGGTCCTGGTCGCCGCGATCTATTACTTCGGCATCGCGGCCGATCAGTACACGGCAGAGTTTCGCCTCAACCTGCGCACCGTCGACATACCGCGCGTCGAGCCGCTGATCGTGCTCGGCAGCGACATGAGCCATGGCGGCGGCGCCGCCGAATCCCAAATCGTGGCGCAGTACATCGCGAGCCGCGCGATCGTCGACGAACTCGATCCGGCGCTCGATCTGCGTCGCATGTTTGCCGGTCCGCCGGCGGATTTCTGGGCGCGGCTCGCGCTTCCTGCATCGATCGAAGACCTCGTCTACTTTTGGAAAAGGCAGATCGACGGGTTCTACGACACCTCAACCGGCGCGATCGTAGTGCACGTGCGCGCCTTTACCGCCGAAGATGCGTTGCGGCTGGCGCAGGCGATCGTCGCGGCATCGGAGCGACTGATCAACGAACTGTCCGCCCGGGCCCGGCGCGATTCGGTCGGTCAAGCCGAGGCCGAGCTTGCCGCCGCCGAAGGCCGCCTCAAAGCCTCGCTCGCCGCGATCCGGGAGTTCCGCGACAGGGAAGGGCTGATCGATCCCGGCAAGGCGGCGGACGCGACCGCGACTCTCGCCACCAAGTTGCGCGATGATTGGTTGAAGGCAAATGCCGAGCTCGCAACGCTCAAAGCCTATATGCACGACGACGCGCCGGGGGTGCGTGTGATCAAGGCGCGCATCCGTTCGCTTGAAGCACAACAGCGCAGCCTCGCGCGCGAGATGACCGGCGCTTCGCCGATGGCGGGTGCAGCCGCCGCGCCGGCCTTGTCGCAGACCCTCGGATCGTACGAGCCGCTCGACGCCGAGCGAAGGTTTGCCGAGGCCGCCTATCAGCACGCGCTTCAAGGTCTCGACCGGGCACGCGAAAACGCCGACCGGCAGCACGTCTACATCGAAAGCTTTGTGCCGCCGAGTCTGCCGCAGACTGCGCTTTATCCTCGGCGGTGGCGGGATGTCGGCGCCGTCGCGCTGGTCGCGCTTGCGGTGTGGGCGATTGGCCTTCTTGCCTTGCAATCGATCCGTGAGCATCTCTAGGAGGCGCGATGTCGGCATGGGATAGCCCGACGGAGACCGAGGCGTCGGGGCGCCCGGCAGGATCGCTCGCTGTGCCGGCGCCGCTGCGCCATCGGCTCGCAATCGTCTCGACCTCGAACAAGCTGTGCGGGATTGCCGCCTATACCCAGGCGCTGGAAGGCTATT
Organism: Alphaproteobacteria bacterium; assembly: GCA_019241915.1. Lineage (GTDB taxonomy): Bacteria > Pseudomonadota > Alphaproteobacteria > ATCC43930 > CGMCC-115725 > DATARH01. Next base: position 5,941 of record JAFAWI010000097.1, on the reverse strand, counting down.
TGGGGGATATCTTCGACGTCCGGGTCTTCGATCTGGATCAGTATCTGCTGCGCGGCCGGCACAAGCGGGTACGGACGCTCGGCGACCGGCACATCAAGGCGATCTGCCGGGAAATTGCAGGCTTCGATGCGGTCAACATTCAGCTCGAGTACGGCACACTCGGCGCCACGCCGCGCGACATCTGCCGCCGCTTCGCCTGGCTCGCGGCGGCAGCGCCGCGCGTATCGGTAACGTTTCATACGCTGAAAAGGCCGCCTCTGTTTCCGCTAGGAGATTTTATCGGTGCGCTCGTGACGCTTCGCTGGCGCACTGTCGGCGACATCTACGGCGAATTCGCGCGGTCCCGCGCCTTGTCACTGCAGATCCCGCGGCGGCTGCGACAAGCGCAACGCCGCAAGCCGGTCTGCGCGATCGTGCACAATCGCCGCGATCGCTCCGACCTTCAGCATCTCGGCGGTCTCCATAGCGTATTGGATCACCCGCTCGCTTTCCTGCCGGAAAGCCGCGCGCAAACCGTACAGGCGAGCGTGACGCGGCAGCGGTTTCCGCTCCTAGAAGCATTGCCGCGCGACGCCGTCCTGACCGGAGTCTTCGGATTCATAAACGATTACAAGGGGTTTTCGACCGCCGTTCGTGCGCTGCACCATTTGTCGCCGCGCCATCACCTATTGATCTTTGGCGGCACGCATCCAAACGAAATTCCCGCGCGGCAGCCGATACACAGCCACGTGCAGTCATTGTTGCATGAGGCGTATCTGTCCGGCTGGCCGCCCGGAGATGAGGGAGAGGGCCGGAGGAAACCTGCAACCAAGCCGGGCGGCCTGGGCGAAGACGCGACCTCACACCCCGTGGCAGGCCGGGTCCACTTTATGGGCGTCCTCGACGACGACGATTTTCTCGCGGGCATGGCGCTGTGCGATGTCGTCGTGTTCCCCTATATGGAAGTCGGGCAATCGTCGTCCGGCCCCATCGCGATTGCCGTAGAACTCGGCAAGCGGATTATCGCCTCGCGCACCCACGCCTTTCTCGATTTCGCGGCCTACCACCCTCTAACAATCGAATTCTTCGACATCGGCAATCATCTTGAATTGGCCAAGCGGATCGCCGCGCGCCGCCAGTACCCGGCGCGCCGCGAGCCGCCCCTGTTCAATGTTGAAACCAACAAGGCCGTGTATCTGGCGGCCAACAGCGCCCCCGCGGCGGCAGAGGCCATACGTCGTGGGCGACCGCGGCTCCAGCGGACGATTGTCGGCGCGCAGCGCTGATCAGCGCCGCGGCGACCACGGTTCCGGCGCACGCGGCTCCAACTCCGTCACGACATCGACGACCACGGGTTCGTCCGCTGCAAGAGCCTCGGCAAGCGCGGGGGCGATTTCATCGGGCTGCTCCACCCGGATGCCGCGCACGCCAAAGCTGGCTGCGACCTGGGTGAAATCGGTCGGACCGAAACGGATCAGCTCTTCGCCGCGGCCTGGCCGGTTGCCGGCGATGCGGTGGACACCGGTCAGATTCTGGCCGAAGCCGGAGTTGTTGTTGATCACGATGACCACTGGAATGCGATAGCGCCGGGCCGATTCCAGTTCCGCGAGATGGTAGTAGAAGCCGCCGTCGCCGGTGAAGCACACGACCCTGCGCGGCCCGGCGGCGCATTTTGCGCCGAGCGAGGCCGGAAACGCCCAGCCGAGCGAGCCGGCGGCGCGCAGATAGGTCTGGCCGGCCCCGTTGAGGTCGATCATCGTGCCGGTCCATATCCCGGAATACCCGGTGTCGGCGACCAGCACTCCGTCGGCCGGCAGCGCCTCGGTTATCTCCGCGCACAGCCGCTCCACGGCGATCGGTGCCGTATCCTTGGCGACCAAGGCAGCGACGCTGTCGCGCCAATCAGCGACGATGCGGGCGGCCTCGTCGGCGAACCCGGTGTCGCGCACCGGCCGGCCGACGAGCTGATTGAGCCGCGCGAGGGTGGACTTCGGATCGCCAACAACGCCGGTCGTGTTCGGATACGACCGACCGATTTCGAGCGGGTCGGCGTCGATCTGCACAATCGGCGTTGCGACGTCGGGCACCGTCCAGTTCAGCGTCACCTGGTCGCCGGTGTCGCAACCGACAAACAGCACCATGTCGGCGCTGTACACGATGCGGTTGGCTGGCGGGGCGGAATAGCTGCCGGCGACGCCGGCTGACAGACGGTGCCGCGTCGGGATGATGCCGCGCGCTCCGAGGGTGGTTGCAACCGGCGCCACCAATGCTTCGGCCAGCGCGAGAATTTCGGGGCCGGCGCCGGAGGTGGCGCTGCCGTCGCCGGCCACAATGGCCAGCCGCTTCGCTCCGAGCAGCAGCTTGGCGGCGCGCTCGATCTCTGCGTCGGCGCCGATCGGCCGGTGCACCGGGATCGGGCGCGGGTCGGTTTCGATTTTGGCTGCGGCATCGGTCTGACCCAATTCGATGACGTCACCTTGCAGCCCGTTGAAGTCGAGATGGGTCGGCCGCACCGGGTCGGCGAGCGCCGAACACCACGCATGGCGCAGCAGTCGCGGCAGCTCACCGGTGGTATCCACCGGAGCCGAGAACTTCGTCACCGCGGCGAACAGTGGCGCGTGTGGGATTTCCTGATAGGAGTTGCGGTGCTGGAACGACGGTTCTTTTCGCCCGGTCAGCGCGATCACCGGGCTATGGCCAAGGTAGGCGTCCTGCAGGCCTGAGGCGAGATTGGCGGCTCCGACCGATTGCGCCATGCAGATGCCCGGCCGGCCCGCGACGCGCGCATAGCCGTCGGCCATATAGGCCGCGGCCTTCTCCGAATGAGCGAGCACCGGCTTGACCGCGAGATCGGTCAGCGCCAACAGGGTGCGGCGCATCGTCGACTCGACAAAAAAGATATGCGTCATGCCGGTGCTCGCCAGCGCACGCGCCAGCCACTCGGCGCCGTTCATCGCCGCATTCTCGGCCATGTCGTGCCCTCCCCGAAGCCGCCTTAAAGGGTCAGCCCACCATCGACGATGATCGTTTGCCCGGTGATCATCGAATTGCCGGCGAGCAGAAAAAACGCTGTCTCGGCAATGTCCTGCGGCGTACACGCGCGCTTCAACGGCGTGCGCTCGACCGAAGCGACCTTGCGGTCCGCCGGCCAATCCTTGTTCCACGGGCTGTCGACAAAGCCCGGCGCGACCGCATTGACGCGGATTTCAGGAGCCAGCGCCCGCGCTAGGCTGCGCGTCAGATTGATGACCCCCGCCTTGCTGGCCGCATAGGGGATCGAGCTGCCGCTGCCCTGCACCCCGGCAATCGATGCGGTGCTGCAGATGGCGCCCCTCGCGGCCCGCAGCGCCGGCACCGCGGCATGCGCGCAGCGAAACGGCCCGATCAGGTTGGTGTTGAGGATCGTTTGCCAAAAGCCTTCGGTCAGCCGGTCGAGTTCCGGGAACGGGATCGGCGCCGGGGTCGCCGGCGTGCCGGCATTGTTGAACAGATAGTCGAGCCGACCGAACGCATCGATCGCCTTGCCGACCATCGTCTCGGCCTCCACCGGCACCGCAACGTTGCCGGGCGCCGCTACGATCTTGTGGCCGAGCGATTTCAGCCGCTCGACCTGCTCGGCGCCGCGCGGATCGTCCGCCAGGTGGTTGAGTGCAACGGTGGCGCCAGCACGGGCAAACAGCTCGACCGTCGCGAGACCGATGCCAGACGCAGCGCCGGTGATGAGAGCGGTCTTGCCGTTGAGATCGATCGTGATCATGCGCCGCTAATCCGCGTAGTCCGGCTCGCGCCGGTCGAGCAGCCGCTTCAACGCGTCGAAATGATGGTCCCATGTCGCCTTGCCGCCGTAGCTGGGCCAAACCTGCTGATACTGGGCGAGCGTGTGCTCGACGACGTCGGGCTTCACTTGACGCAACTTACGGCCGGTCCACATCGCATAAAGCTGCACCTGCGCGGCGCGCTCCAGGTAGTAGAGCAGGTCATACGCCTCGGCGACGCTGCCGCCGCACACCGCGACCCCGTGATTGGCCATGAACAGCACCTTCTTGTCCGGGCCGATGATGCCCGCGAGCCGTTCGCCCTCGGCCGGATCGAGCGCCGGGCCGGTATAGGTGTCGTCGTAGGCGATCTTGTCGAGAAAACCGATCTCGGTCTGTCCAATAGCCAAAATCTCCTGCTCTTCGAGGCGCGCCAGCGCGCTGGCGTAGGGCTGATGAGTGTGCAGCACGCACGCATGCTCGGGCACCAGCCGATGGATCGGCGCATGGATGCAATAGGCCGAACGTTCGACCTCGCCCTCGCCGGCGAGCACGCTGCCGTCCCAGCCGACTTCCATAAAGCAGCTCGCGGTTGCTTCCGACCAATGCAGCCCGAACGGGATTTGGTAATAGCGGTCGCTCTTGCCCGGCACGCTCAAGGTCAGGTGGTTGAAGATGCCTTCGCTGAAGCCGTGCCAGACCGCCAGCCGGTGCGCCGCTGCCAGATCGACGCGCGCCTGCCATTCGGCGGCGGTAATCGTTGCCTGCTCATCCTTGGTCAAGACCAGTGCCATCGAGAGCCCCTTTTTGCAAAACGGAATGAGATTAGGCGAGGTCAGCGCCGCACGTCGATGACGGTACGGCCGCGCAATGCACCGGCAAGAATGCGCGGCGCCAGTTCGGCCACGCGCGACAGCGGCACCTCGTCGGTCATCGCTTCGAGCTTGTCGAGCGGCAGGTCGCGGGCGAAGCGCCGCCACGCTTCGAACCGCGGTTCCTGCGGGCACATCACAGAGTCGATACCGAGCAGGTTCACGCCGCGCAGCAGGAAGGGAATGACCGTGGCGGTCAAATCGCTGCCGCCGGCTAGCCCGCACGCAGCAACGCTGGCGCCATATTTGAGCTGGCTGAGGATTGTCGCCAAAGTCGCTCCGCCAACCGCATCGACGGCACCGTCCCAGGTCTCGCGGTCGAGCGGGCGAACCGCCGCGTCGGCGGGGATCCTGTCGACGACCACGGCTGCGCCGAGACCTTCCAGATAGTCGCGCAACTGGCTGCGCCCGGTCGACGCCGAGACCTTGTGCCCGAGCTTCGCCATCAGCGCGACCGCCACGCCGCCCAGGCCGCCGCCGGCGCCGGTCACCAGCACGTCAGCGCCGGCGCGCAGTCCGCGATTTTCCAGCGCCGTCACGGCCAGCATAGCGGTGAACCCGGCGGTGCCGATCGCCATCGCCTGACGCGCGCTAAGCCCCTCGGGCAACGGCACCAGATAGTCCGCCCTGACGCGCGCACGCTCGGAAAACCCGCCCCACTGCGTCTCGCCGACCCGCCACCCAGTGAGCACGACCTTGTCCCCAGGCTTGTAGTCAGGCGACTCCGACCGTTCGACGGTCCCCGCGAAGTCGATTCCCGGTACGTGCGGATAGGTACGGACCAGCCGGCCAAGCCCGCGCAGGATCATCCCGTCCTTGTAGTTGAGCGTCGAGTACTCCACAGCGACTGTCACATCGCCGGGCGGCAGACGGCTGTCATCCACGTCCTCGATCGCAGAGGCAACGCGACCGCTGTCGTCATGCAGGACGAGCGCGCGAAAATTGGGCATCGCTCAGCTCCTCCCCAGTGCGAGCCAGGTCATGCGCGCAACGGTTCGAGGATGCTGACAAAATTGGCCACGGCGGCGCCGCCCATGTTCATGACACCGGCGAGCTGGGCGCCCGGAATCTGCATTCCGCCGGCCTGACCGGTGACCTGCATCGAGGCCAGCACGTGCATCGAGACGCCGGTGGCGCCGACCGGATGCCCTTTTGACTTGAGCCCGCCCGAGGGGTTGACCGGCAGGAGGCCGCTCTTTTCGGTCGCACCTTCCAGGATCGCGCGCGCCCCTTCGCCCGGCGCGGTCAAGCCCATTGCCTCGTACTCGATCAATTCGGCGATCGTGAAGCAGTCGTGGGTCTCGACGAGGTCGAGGTCCATCAGTTCCAGCCGCG
>JAFAWI010000390.1 GCA_019241915.1 Alphaproteobacteria bacterium | reverse complement strand
GATCGGGTGTTCGGCAAAACCGTCGAGCCGGGCTTCGTAGCATGCCCGGCCGGCGCCGGTCAGAATGCGAATGGCGCGGTTGCCGTAGGTCTCGGTGAACAGCGCCGCCGAGCGGCCGGTGCTGTGGTATCCCGGCTGGCTTTCGCGTTCGAGCAGCACGACCCGCCGGCCGTTTTCGGCCAGATGCGCCGCCGCCGCCGCGCCGGCCATCCCGGCGCCGACGACGATGACGTCGGCGGTTTCGGGCAACGCCGTCAGTACAGCCGCGCGGCGTAGCTTTCCTCGGTAGCCCGCTCGGCTTCCTTGGGCTCGACGACCTGGCCGATCTGCTCGGCAATGACGATGCCGAGCGACGGAAAAGCACCGCGCGCGACATGCTTCTCCGGGTTCCACAGGTCGGAGCGGATCAGCGCCTTGCCGCAGTGGAAATAGACCTCGTCCGCGCTCACCAGGATGCCGCTGCGCGGCATCTTGCCGTTGACCGCGGTCGGTTCGAGCAGGGCAGGATCGACGGTGATCTGTGCGCGGCCGTTGACCCGCAGCGTCTCGCGGATGCCGGGCACAAAAAAGATCAGCCCGACCCGCGGGTGCTGCAGGATGTTGCCGATCGAATCGACGCGGTTGTTGCCGAGCCGGTCCGGGATCAGCAGCGTCTCGTCATCGAGCACATGGACAAAGCCCGGCGCATCGCCCTTGGGCGAGGCGTCGCAGCGGCCCTCGGCATCGCACGTGGCCATCACGATAAACGGCGACATTGCGATAAACGCCCGCGAATGCTTTTCCAGCCGCGGGAGCTGCTTCTTGATCGTTCGCTCCATCGGCTGGCCGTAGATTTCGCGGATTTCGCCGATGTCCTCGATGATCGACACGCTCGCCTCCCGCTCGTTTCGCGGCCTAGTATGCACCGAAGCGGCAAGGGAGGCGAGATGAGCGTCGGCGTCGTCCGCGACGAGCGCGAAGGCGGCTTTATCGCCCGGATCACGATCGACCGCGCCGCCAAGCTCAACGCGCTCGACCGCGCGCTGATGGCCGAGATCATCGAGGCGATGACCGCGCTCGCCGCCGACCCGCGCCTGCGCCTCGCGGTGGTGACCGGCGCCGGCGGGCGCGCTTTTATCGGCGGCGCCGATATCGACGAGCTCGCCGCGCTCGACGCCGACAGCGCGCGCGGCTTTATCACCGCCGTCCATGTCTGCTGCGACGCGTTCCGCCATCTGCCGGTGCCGGCGGTCGCGCGGATCGACGGCTATGCGCTCGGCGCCGGGCTCGAACTGGCCGCCGCCTGCGACTTCCGCATCGCCAGCGACCGCTCGATGTTTGGCATGCCCGAGGTGCGGATCGGCCTGCCCTCGGTCGTCGAGGCGGCGCTGCTGCCGGGTCTGATCGGGCCGGCGCGCACGCGGCGGCTGTTGCTCGGCGGCGAGAACATCGGCGCGAACGAAGCCTTGGCTTGGGGTTTGATCGACAGAGCGGTCCCGCCCGACCGCCTCGATGCCGAGATCGAGGCATTCGCGGGCCCGATCCTCGCGGCCGGCCCGCAGGCCGTGCGCCTGCAGAAATCGTTGATCCTCGACTGGGAGGAGATGCATACCGCCGCCGCGGTGGCGCGCGGCATCGATACCTTTGTCGACACCTTTGCCACCGACGAGCCGCGGCGCATGACCGCGGCGGCGCGTGACGCGATGCACGCCCGGCGGAAACCGGCTTGATGCGCAGCAAGGTCCAGCCCCGCTTGCAGAATGGGCTACCCGGCCTGGCCGAGGCGCTGGTTCCGGCGCCCCATTTTCACGGTCATCGCCAGCGGCTGCGCGAACGGCTGATCGCCGGCGGGGCCGAAAACCTGCCCGACTACGAGCTGATGGAGGTGCTGCTGTTTGCCGGCAACCCGCGCGGCGACGTCAAACCGCTCGCCAAGGAGCTGATCGAGCGCTTTGGCGGCTTCGCGGACGCGCTCTCCGCCGACCCCGACGCGCTGCTGCAGGTGCCCGGGCTGGGGGTCGCCGGGGCCGCCGCGCTCAAATCGGTACGCGAAGCGGCGCTCCGGCTGATCAAAGCCGAACTGCGCGAGCGGCCGGTCATCGGCTCGTGGGACCGGCTGATCGACTACTGCCGCGCGCACATCGCCTACGGCAAGGTCGAGGAATTCCACCTGCTGTTCCTCGACCGCAAAAACGCGCTGATCGCGCACGAGCCGCAGCAGCGCGGCACGGTCGACCACACGCCGGTCTATACCCGCGAGGTCGTCAAGCGCGCGCTGGAACTCGGCGCCTCGGCGCTGATCCTGGTGCACAACCATCCGTCCGGCGACCCGACCCCGTCGCGGGCCGACATCGCCATCACCAAGGACATCGTCGCCGCGGCAAAGCCGCTCGGCGTCACCGTGCACGACCACATCGTCATCGGCCGCGGCGGCCACACCAGCCTGCGCGATATGGGGCTGCTGTCTTAATCGGGATCAGTCGTCGCCGGCTTCGAGTTTCAGGTGGCGTTCGATGCGGCGAACCCGGTCATCGAGGTCGGTCAGCCGAATGCCATGACCGATCACGGTATTGTGGTAGTTCGTCACCGCGGCGCGCAAATCGGTCAGACCGTCGCTCAGATCATCCAATCTGCGGCTATGGGCGTTGAGAACATCGGCGATCTCGTCGAAGCGGCGAGAATGCTCGTTGACCGTGGCGACAACCTCGCCAAGCTTGCCTTCAACACCGTCCAACCGGGTCGACATGCCGTCCATTCGGGCCGACATGCCCTCCATTCGGGCAGACATGCCGTCCATTCGGCCGGACATATCGACCAGCAATTGATAGACTGCACCGATATCGATGCCGTTACCGCCGCTCTGCGCCACGCTGTTCTCTTAGCTGCATGTGGCGAATTTACCACAACATACGCCGCACCGTCATTGTTTCCGCGCCAGCCGCGCGATAAACCGCGCGTTGTCGATCACGGCGCGCTCGTGAAAACCGTCGCCGATCGGCTCCTTCTCGTCGCGGCAGGCGACCTTGAAACGCAGCATGCGGCCCTCGATCGACACCAGTTCGACGTCCGCCGTCACCCGCATGCCGACCGGCGTCGCGGCGCTGTGGGTCATCTCGACCCGGGTCCCGACCGTGCGCTGGTCCGCGCCGAGATACGGCGCCAGCGCATGGACGCAGGTCCATTCGACAAACGCGATCATCTGCGCCGTGGCGAACACCGGCGGCATCTCGGTCCCGGGCGAAAACAGCCTCGCCTGTGCCGGCACGGTCAACGCCTCGCCGATCGTCAGCGTCCCGCTGTGGCGCAGCCCCGGCTTCAGATCGTCGAAGGTCATCAGCCGTTGTATTGCAGGATCGTCAGCCCGGTATTGACGTCGGTCAGGTACATCAGCCCGTCCGGCGCGACATAGCAGTCGTTCGACTGGATGACGCGCGGCCGGCCCGGCCGCGGGTCGACCATGCGCTCCGGCGCCGGCGGCACAAAATGCGCCACCTCCTTGGGCTGAAACGCGTCGCTGATGTCGAAGACGCGAACACCTGCGTTCTGGTAGGTGGCGAAGATCAGCTCCTCGGTCTGCAGCGATCCGGGCCGGTTTTCGTGCAGGTTGTGCGGGCCGAACTTGGCGCCCTTGGCGCAATAGTCGGCCTCGGACGGGGTCGGCAGGGTCGCGATCGACACCGGGTTTGCCGGGTCGCGCACATCGAACACCCAGCAGCGCTGGATGCCGTTGGCGCAGTCGTCGAGATTGCCCTCGTCGGCGATGACGGCGAGGCTGCGCCCGGGCAGCGGCAGCGGCGTATGACTGCCGCCGCCAAACGGCGGGCTCCAGTTGCGGTGCGAGACCAGCTTGGGCGCGGTCGGATCGGCGACGTCGAGGATCGCGAAACCACCGTCGCGCCACGCGGTGTAGGCGAGGTTGCCGGCGACGATCGGGTGGTGCAGCGCGTAGCGCTTGCCCGCCCAGCTCGGCGTCTCGCCGGCGCCGGTGTTCATCCCCGGCAGCCAGAAGCGGCCGACGACCTGCGGCTTTGTCGGGTCCTGCAAATCCACGACCGCGAGAATATGGTCGGTAAACCCCTGCCAGTGGCACGACCCGTAGGCATACCGCCCGCCGACATACCACAGCCGGTGAAACCCGAGCCCGTCGATCGGCATAAAGCCGATTTCGCGCGGCTCGGCAGGCTTGGAAATGTCGAACACCCGTAGCCCCGCGGTAAAGGTCTTGTCCCGCTTGGTAAAGGTGTCGGTGATCGACGCCTTGAAATAGTCGTTGGGGTCGGAATAGCCCTGCATCACCCAGATGTTCGGCGCATTGACCGTCAGCAGCAGGTCGCCGTGCGTCTGCAGGTGAAACGCGCGGGTATTGGGCGGCGCCGCGAAAAACCCGATATTGCGCGGGCTCTTCGGGTCGCGCACATCGACGACGGTAAATCCGTCGCTGAACATGTGGCCGATATAGGCGTGCCCCTTGTGCACCATGATCTGCACGCAGTCGCCATGCCCGTCGAGGTCGTGGCTGCCGACAAAATCGATATTGCGGGCGGAGTCTGGGGTCATGGCGGCGTCCCTCGGCTGCGGCTATCATCGGCAAAGCATGCCTCCGTCCGGGCGTCAACAATGATCGGGAGGACCGGGAATGACCCAGGCCGCGCGTTTTCGCGAGAGGCTGCGCCGCGACGGGATGATCGTCGCGCCCGGCGCCTATGACTGCATTACCGCGCGGATGATCGCGCGCGCCGGGTTCGACTGCGTCTACATGACCGGCGCCGGCACCGCGGCGACGCTCGGCTACCCCGATTTCGGCCTCGTGACGATGTCCGAGATGGTCGACAACGCCGGCCGCATCGCCGCCGCGGTCGAGCTGCCGGTCATCGCCGACGCCGATACCGGCTACGGCAACGAACTCAACGTCACCCGCACGGTGCGGGAATACGAGGCGCGCGGCGTCGCCGGCATCCATATCGAGGACCAGGGCTTCCCCAAGAAATGCGGCCATCTCGACGACAAGGAGATCGTGCCGCGCGAGGACTGGCTGGCCAAGATCCGCGCCGCCGCCGCGGCCCGCCGCTCGGCCGACTTCACGATCATCGCCCGCACCGACGCGCGCGCGGTGCTCGGCTTTGACGAGGCGGTGGCGCGCGGCAACGCCGCGCTCGCCGCCGGCGCCGACATGGTTTTTCTCGAAGCGCCGCAGACGCTCGACGAGGTTGCCGCCGTGCCGCGCCTCGTCAACGGCCCGTGCCTGCTCAATGTCGTACGCCACGGCAAGACCCCCGAAATCGACCTGCGCGACGCCGAGCGGATGGGCTACCGCGTCGCGATCGTCCCAGGTTTGCTGTTCAAGAGCGTGATCGGCGTCTGCGAACAGGCCTTGGCCGCGCTCAAGGCGAGCCACCGCCACCCGCCGCTGCTCAAGGAGCTGACGGTGCGCGAGGCCTTTCAGGTCTCGCGCGCCGACGAATGGGATGCCTTGCGCACCGCTTTCCGTGGATCGCCCGAGCGCCGCGCGGCGGAGTGACCCGCCCGCGCTGCCGTTCGCCGGAGCACAGGCCGCCGGCGCGCCATTCCGCGGCTATTTCCGGCCCGAGGACATCGCCGCCGACCGCTGGGTTCACCTGGCGGCTCTGCTCCTGTGCATCGTCGGCGTCCCGTGGCTGCTCGCCGTGGCCGGCCGGTCGACAGGCGCGCTGACGTTCGCCGCGTGCGCCGTCTATTCGGTCACGCTGACAACGCTGTTCGTCTGCTCGACCGCGTTCTATCACCTGCCGCTGCGGATCGGCCGCCGCCGCCTCCGCCAGATCGACCACGCCGCGATCTTCCTGCTGATTGCCGGCACCTGCACGCCGTTCACCGTGGCGCTGCTGCAAGGGGCGTGGGCCGCCGGCGTCACCGCGTTTGTCTGGTCCGGGGCGCTTGCCGGCGCAATCTACAAGCTCGTGCGTCCGTCGACGTTCCCGGGATTCTCGACGCCCGGCTACGGGCTTATCGGGATCACGGTTGTCGCCGCGCTCGGCCCGGTGCTGCGGGCGGTCGATCGCCTCTCGTTGCTGCTGATCGTGGCCGGCCTCGCGATCTACGTCCTCGGAGCCGTCCTGCGCCTGCGCCGCGCGCTGCGCTACCGCAACACGATCTGGCATACCATGGTCATCGCCGCCGCAGCCTGTCACTTCGCCGCAATCGTGCATGGCGTCGTTCTGCGCCCGATGTGAGGTGAGGCGCACGCAGCGGCGGCGCTGCTGTATAATCGCCGCTGGCATGCAGACGCTGCGCACAGCCGAAGAGGCGACGGTCTTCGCTGCCGAGGTGGTGCGCCGTCACCTTCCGAGCGGCGGCTACCGCGTGTTTCTGTTCGGCTCGCGCGCCGACGGCTCGGCCCATGAGCGGTCCGACATCGACATCGGCATTGAAGGACCGCGGCCGGTCCCGTCGGACGCGCTCGCCGCCATCCAGGACGAACTCGACGAAGCCCCGACGCTGTACACCATCGATGTTGTGGACTTTGCACGGGTGTCCCAGGTCTTTCGGCAAGTTGCCTGGCAGCGGGTGCCGCTTTGACCAAGAGCGCCGTCCACACCAGCGAGCCGCTCGCCGACTATGTCTATGCGAGGCTGCCGGAAGCGGCGCACCGCTTTCGCGCGGTGCTGGCCGCGACAGTCTGAGCCGGACTACGTCAATTCCGGGAACACGTGGTTGTGGCCGTCGGGGCCGAGCGGCAGGCGCCATACCTGCGTCGATTCGGCGGGGTCGAGCGTGCCGTAGAGGTGCGGGAACAGGTTGCCGCCGCGC
>JAFAWI010000105.1 GCA_019241915.1 Alphaproteobacteria bacterium | reverse complement strand
CGACGCGTTCGAAAGCGACGGGCAGCTCACCAAGCGCGAGGTGCGCGCGGCGACCTTGGCGGCCTTGGCGCCGCTGCCCGGCGAGACGCTGTGGGACGTCGGCGCCGGCAGCGGCTCGGTCGCAATCGAATGGCTGCGCGCCGACGCGGGGCTCGCCGCGGTCGCGATCGAGCGCGCCGCGCCGCGCGCCGCGCGCATTGCGCGCAACGCCGCCGCGCTCGGCGTGCCGCAATTGCGGATCGTGCACGGCAGCGCGCCGGACGCACTTGCCGGGCTGCCGACGCCCGATGCGGTGTTCGTCGGCGGGGGAATCGCCGAGCCGGGGCTCCTGCCCGCGGCCTGGGCGGCGCTGCGGCCGGGCGGCCGGTTGGTGGCGAACGTGATCAGCATCGGCGGCGAGCGCGTGCTGCTCGAGTGGCAGACGCGGCACGGCGGCTGCCTGACCCGGCTTGCGGTGAGCCGCGCCGGTCCGCTCGGCACCCATCAAGGATGGCGCCCGCTCGCCGCCGTCACGCAACTGGCTGCGGTCAAGCCGAGTTGAACACCCGGTCGGCGGGCGGAGCATGGCTTATCGGCTGGCGGCCCTACCCGCTGCTGGTGGCGCTGTGCCTGTGCCTTTATTTGCCCGGCCAGGCAGCGCTGCCGGTGCTCGATCGCGACGAGGCGCGCTTCGCGCAGGCAAGCCGGCAGATGCTGGAGAGCGGCGACTTCCTCGACATCCGGTTCCGCGACGGGCCGCGCAACAACAAGCCGGCCGGTGTCTATTGGCTCCAGGCGGCCGCGGTCGCCGCATTCAGCGATCCGCATTCGACCGCGATCTGGCCGTACCGGCTGCCCTCGTTGATCGGCGCCGTCGCTGCTGTGCTGCTGGTCTTCGGCTTGGGGCGTGCGTTGCTGGCGGCGGGTGATCCGGCCGCCGCCGCGCCAACCGCGTTCGTCGCCGCGGCACTGCTCGGCTGCGCCCTCGCGACGATCGCCGAGGCGCATATAGCCAAGACCGATGCAGCGCTGCTCGCCGCCACGACCGCGGCGCAGGGCGCGCTCGGTCTCTGCTATGTCCGCGCCCGCACCGGTGCGGGCGTTGGCCGCGGCATCGCCGCGGTATTCTGGCTGGGTGAGATCGCGGCGATTTATCTCAAGGGCCCGATCGGGCCGGGGCTGGCGCTGGCCACCGGTACGACACTGTGGCTGGCCGATCGCGACGCGCAATGGCTGCGCGACCTGCGCCCGTTCGTCGGCGGGGCCGCTGCGCTGCTTGCGGTCGCGCCTTGGCTCTACGCCATCCAGCATGCCACGCAGGGGCAGTTTCTCGCCGGCTCGGTCGGTCATGATTTCTGGGCGAAGATTGTCGGCGCACGGGAGGCGCACGGAGCGCCGCCGCTCTATTACCTGGTGCTGGCGATGGTGACGTTTTGGCCCGGTTCGCTCGCCCTGGTGCCGGCGTTGCAGCGCGGCTGGCAAAACTGCGGCAATCCGGCATCGCGTTTTTTGCTCGCCTGGTTGGTGCCGGCCTGGGTCGTGCTCGAACTGGTCCCGACCAAACTGCCCCATTACGCGCTGCCGCTGTATCCGGCGCTGGCGCTGCTCGCCGCTGCGGCGATGAGCGAAAGCGCGGCCGCCGAAGGCCTCATCGCGCGGCTGCTCCGCATCGTAGCCCGCGTCGTCTGGGCCGCCGTGACTCTCGGCCTCGCCGCCGCTTTGATCGCGTTGCCGGTCGCGTTCGGCACCGGCGCCGTCTGGCCGAGCATCACCGGGGCAGCGGCCGTGGCGGCGCTCGTCGGCGTCAGCCTCTGCCGCAGGCACTGTCCCATCGGGACAGTGGCTCTCCTCGCCGGCCTTGCGGTTGCACTGATCGTGCCGGCGGCGCTCGTGGTGCCCAGCCTCGACCGGCTGTGGCTCAGCCGCACGGCGGCCGCACTGATCGCGCGTCACCCCGCGGCTGCCGGCGCGCCGCCGGTGGTGATCGGCTACAACGAGCCGAGCCTTGTCTTCCTGCTCGATGGGCGGCTGCGGACGGCGACGGCCGATGCCGCGGCGACAGAGGCCGGCGGCATGGCGCTTGTTGAAGAGCGGCAGACGCCGGTATTCGAGCGGACGCTGGCGCAGCGCGGGCTCGCGGCGATGGCGGTCGACAGCGTCAGCGGCACCGACTATTCGAACGGCCAGCGCATGGTGCTGACGCTGTATCGGATCGAGAAGCGCTAGATGAACGCAGGTAGGCTGTTTGGCCTCGGACTGGGTCCGGGAGACCCGGAGCTGGTCACGTTGAAGGCGCTGCGTCTGCTGCGTGGCGCCGCCGTCGTTGCCTATCCTGCACCCAAGGGCGGCGCCAGTTTTGCCCGCGGCATCGTTGCCGCCTGGCTGCGTCCGGAGCAGCGCGAGATCGCCATCGACTTTCCGATGCGGCCGGGTCCGCCGCCGGACGACATCTATGACGGGGCGGCCGCCGCGATCGCCGCGGAACTCGACCAGGGGTCGGATGTCGCTGTGTTGTGCCAAGGCGACCCGTTCTTCTACGGCAGCTTTGCGTTGATCTTCACGCGGCTGGCGCCGCGCTATCGGGTCGAGGTCGTGCCCGGCGTCTCTTCGCTGACCGCGTGCGCTGCCGCCGCTGCGGCGCCGCTGGTCGCGCGTGACGACACCGTGACGGTGATCCCGGCGACGCTGACGCAAGCCGAGCTGCGTCGCCGCCTCGGCGGGTGTGAGGCCGCCGCGATCCTCAAGCTTGGCCGTCATGCCGGCAAGGTGCGCGCGGTGCTCGACGAGCTTGGTCTGCTGGAGCGCACCATCTATGTCGAGCGCGCCAGTCTGGAGCGCGAGCGGGTCGCGCGCTTCGCCGATATCGATCCGGCAGCCGTGCCCTATTTCGCGATGGCCTTGCTGCCCGCGGATCGCCGATGATGCGCCGCCGCCATTCCTATTATTGCCAAGGATCGCCGATGAGCGCAGCCGAACTCGCCCACCGCTTCGGCGCCGCCGCCGGCGTCGCCTTCGATGACACCGAACACGGTCTCGTCCGGGTGCGCGTCGCGGTCGCCGGCGCGACGGGCGAATTGTTTTTGCAAGGGGCCCAAGTCACCGGTTGGCAACTGCCGGGCCAGCAGCCGGTAATCTTCACCAGCCCCACCGCGGTGTTCGGGCCCGGCAAGGCGATCCGCGGCGGCATCCCGGTGATCTTCCCGTGGTTCGGCGCGCACCCGAGCGACCCGCAAGCGCCGCAACACGGGCTGGTCAGGACCGCGCCGTGGCAGCTCGAGACGGTCGCGTGCGACGGCAAGCGTGCGACGCTGTTGCTGTCGCACACACTCGACGGATTCGCGCTTTCCTACTGTGTAGCGTTCGGACGCGAACTCAGCCTGGAACTGGGGGTGCGCAACACTGGCGTGGAGCCAGCCTCGTTTGAGGAGGCGCTGCACACCTATTTTGCCGTCGCCGATGTGGAGCGGGTCACGGTGACAGGGCTGCAGGGCAGCGCCTTTATCGACAAGACCGCGAATTTCGCGCGCCGCCCACCAACCGGGGCGCCACTCACGCTCGCGAAGGAGACCGACAGCGTTTATCTCGACACGCCGGATACGCTGATCCTGCGCGATCCCGCCCGCGGCCGCCGCATCGTCATCGCCAAGCAGGGCGCTGCCTCGGCCATCGTCTGGAACCCATGGGCCGAGAAGGCTGCCGCGCTCGGCGACCTCGGTAGCGGCAATTGGCGGCCGATGGTCTGCGTTGAAACCGGTAATGTCGCCGACAACCGCATCACGATCGCCGCCGGCGCCGAGCATCGGATGACGACCCGCATCGCCGTCGATGCCGCGACCTAGCGGCGCGTTGCCGGCTGCGATTGTCGCGCTGGGCCCGAGCAGCGCGGCGCTGGGCCGGCGGCTGCGGGATGTGCTGCCGGGTGCCGATCTGCACGGGCCGCACGGGGCGGCCGGCGACTGGGATCGGAAGTACGAGCGCCTGGCGCCGCATCTCGCGGCGCTGTTTCTCGCGGGCCGGCCGATCATCGGGCTGTGCGCCAGCGGCATCCTGATCCGGGCGCTGGCGCCGCTCCTCGACAACAAAGGCCGCGAGC
The DNA here is from genome assembly GCA_019241915.1 of Alphaproteobacteria bacterium. Lineage (GTDB taxonomy): Bacteria > Pseudomonadota > Alphaproteobacteria > ATCC43930 > CGMCC-115725 > DATARH01. The sequence continues at coordinate 5,889 of JAFAWI010000105.1, read as the reverse complement.
CGCCGGTGCTCGCAATCGCCGAGGACGGCTCGGCGGTGGTGCCGCTGCTCGGCGGCCACCATGGCGCGAACCGCCTTGCCCGTCGCATCGCCCCAGCGCTCGGCGGTGTCGCGGCGGTCACCACGGCCGGCGATCTGCGGCTCGGCTTGGCGCTCGACGAGCCGCCGCCCGGCTGGCGCATCGCCAACCCGGATCGCGTCAAAGACATTGCCGCCGCGCTGATCGCAGACCGGCCGGTGGCATTCAGCGACGAGCTGGGTGTCGGCGACTGGTTGCGCGCCCGCGATATTGTTTGGGCAGACGAGGCGCCGCTGGCGGTACGCGTGACCGATCGGCTTGTCGGGGCAGACGATACGGCGCTGGTGTTTCTGCCGCCGGTGCTGGCGCTCGGGGTCGGCTGCGAGCGCGGCTGCGCTGCCGACGAGATCGCGGAGTTGGCCGAGCGCAGCCTCGCCGACGCCGGGCTCGCCGCCGGCGCCGTTGCGGCCGTGGTGTCGGTCGAGCTCAAGCTTGGCGAACGGGGCATTCATGCGCTGGCCGAGCGGCTCGGCGTCCCGGCGCGCTTTTTTCCAGCAGCACGATTGCTCGACGAGACGCCGCGCCTCAGCGAGCGCTCCCAGGCCGCATTCCGCGCTACCGGTTGCTGGGGCGTCGCCGAAGGGGCGGCCCTCGCCGGCGCCGGGACGGACGGTGCGTTGGTCGTACCGAAGCGCAAATCCAAGCGCGCGACCTGCGCCGTCGCTCGCGCCGCGGCGCCGATCGAGACTGCCGCGCTCGGCCGGCCGCGCGGCCGACTGGCGGTCGTCGGCATCGGCCCGGGGGATGCCGCGTGGCGCACGCCCGAAGCCAGCGAGCTGCTGAGCGCCGCGAGCGATGTCGTCGGCTATGGGCTTTACCTGGACTTGCTCGGGCCGGCCGTGGCCGGCAAGACGTTGCACCGCGGCGTGCTGGGGGCCGAGGCCGGCCGGGTGCGATTGGCGCTTGACCTCGCCGCGACCGGCCGCGAGGTGGCGCTGGTATCGTCGGGCGATGCCGGGATCTACGGGTTGGCAGCCCTCGTCTTCGAGCTGATCGACGGCGAGGCGCGGCCCGATTGGGCCGCGGTCGACATCGTCGTGTCGCCGGGGGTCAGTGCGATGCAGGCCGCCGCGGCGCGTGCCGGCGCGCCGCTCGGCCACGATTTCTGCGCGATTTCGCTGTCGGACCTGCTGACCCCATGGGCAGCGATCCGCCGCCGGATCGAGGCGGCCGCGGCCGCCGATTTTGTCGTTGCGCTTTACAATCCGCGCTCCGTGCGGCGCCGGACGGGGCTCGACGAAGCAGCGGCGATCCTGCTTTCCCACCGCTCGCCGCGGACCCCGGTGCTGATCGCGCGCAATCTCGGCCGGGATCGGGAGGTGTGGCGGATCGTCGAGCTTGCCGACCTTCCCAGGGCCGAAATCGACATGCTCTCAATTGTGATTGTCGGCAGCAGTACGACCCGCGTCGTTGCCGGCGATCCGCCGCTTCTCTACACGCCGCGCGGCTACGGCGACAAGTGACGGTGCATTTTATCGGCGCCGGCCCCGGCGCCGCAGACCTGATCACGATCCGCGGGCTGCGGCTGATCGAGCGCTGTCCGGTCTGCCTTTACGCCGGTTCGCTGGTGCCGGCCGAGATCGTGGCCGCCGCACCGGTCGGCGCCCGTGTGATCGATACCGCGCCGCTGACGCTCAACGAGATCGTCGCGGAGATCGCGTCGGCGCATGCCGCGGGGCTCGACGTAGCGCGCGTACATTCGGGCGACCCCTCGCTTTACGGCGCGATTGCCGAACAGATGCGCCGGCTCGCTGCGCTCGGGATCGCTTACGATGTGACGCCGGGGGTGCCGGCCATGGCCGCCGCCGCCGCGGCGCTCCGCTGCGAACTGACACTGCCCGAGGTCGCGCAGACCGTGATCCTGACCCGAACCTCGACGCGTTCGTCGCCAATGCCGGCGCGCGAAGACCTGACGCGTCTCGCGGCGACCGGTGCGACGCTGGCGATCCATCTGTCGATCGCCAACCTGGCGCGGGTCGTGCGCACGCTGCTGCCGCATTACGGCGCGGATTGTCCGGCCGTCGTCGCCTACCGCGTCAGCTGGCCCGATCAACGGCTGCTGCGCGGCACGCTGACGACGATCCGCGACGCGGCAAAGGCCGCGGGTATCACGCGCACGGCGTTGATCCTGGTCGGGCCCGCGCTTGCCGGCGAGGGCGCCGAGAGCCGTCTCTACGCGCCCGACCATCACCACGTGCTGCGCCCGCGGCGCTGACTGGGCCGGCGTTCAGTGCTTGCGAATCGGGTCGTGCAGCAGCTGCAGGACCCCCTGGCGATGCGATTCCAAAGCCCATCCGGCGGCGTCGCGTCCGGTGTAGTCGGTCTTGTTCGGATTGGCGCCGCGCGCCAGCAACGCGCGCACGGCCTCGATGTCGCCGCTCTTCGCGGCGAACATCAGGGGCGTCATGCCGTTCTTGTTCTCCATGTCGACGTTCGCCTTCATATCGAGCAGCAGCTTGAGTGCCTCGAGGCGGCCCCGCTCGGCTGCGTAGTCGAGCGGCGTGCTACCGACCTTGTCCTTCTGGTTGATGTCTGCGCCGGCCTTGTAAAGGATCGCCAAGATCTGGAGATTGCCGGTTTGCGCGGCGATGTGCATCCCTGTGGTGCCACCGTTTTCGTCGGTTTGGTTGGGGCTGTACCCGTCCGCGAGCAGCGACCGGATCTTGCCGACATCGCCGGTCTGCGCGGCCCGCGGGATGTTGTTGTAATATTCGCCGAACGGGTTGAGCTTGCTGGCGAGATCGGCGTGCGCCGGTGCGGCCGCGCCGCCCGCCAGCAGCGCCAGGACGAGAAGACGCGCGCACTTCACGGCAACCGCCGGGCTTCGGGCCGCTCGTCGAGCCCGGCGAGCCAATCGAGCGCCGCCTCGACGGTATCGACAGACAACCCGCGTTCGACCGGCGGCCGCCGTACCATGATCACCGGCAGGCTCAGCTCGCGCGCGGCGATCAGCTTGGCTTCGGTCGCATGGCCGCCACTTGCCTTGCATACCAACACGTCGATCGCATGGCGCTGCAGCAGGTGCCGTTCCTCGGCCAGCGCAAACGGGCCGCGGCCGAGCACCACCTCGTGAAACCGCAGCGGCAGCGGGTCGCGCGGCGGGTCGATCATCCGCACGAGAAACCGCACCGTCGTCGCCGGGGCGAAAGCGGCGATCTCACCGCTCCCGACCGTCAGCAATGCCCGACGCCCGACGCGGCCGACGATCTGTGCCGCCGCTTCTAACGTGTCGACGTCGATCCAGCGGTCGAGCGAGTGCCGGCGCCAGGGCGGGCGCGCCAGCAGCAGGCGCGGCACCCCCACTTGGCTGCAGGCAAGACGCGCTGCGCGGGAGATCTCGGCGGCGAACGGATGAGTCGCATCGATCAGTCGGTCGATGCGCTGTTCTTCCAGATAGCGCGCCAGCCCCGCCGCGCCGCCAAAGCCGCCAATCCGCACATGGCCGGCAATTGGGCCGGGATGCCGCGTACGTCCAGCGAGCGCCGTGGTGACGTCGATCGCTTCGCCAAAACGGGTCATCGCGGCGCGCGCCAGCGCCGCCGCCTCACCGGTGCCGCCGAGGATCAGCAGGCGTGTCGCGCTCATGCGCCGAGCCGCGCCAGGAAACCGCCGCTGCGGTCGACGATGGCGACCTCGACCTGCGTCTGCCCGGCGAGCGTCGCCAATGCCACGGCCCGCGCGCGCTGGGCGACGGCCCCGGCCATGGCGGGCGCCCAACCGCCGGCGCTCGCCAACAGTGAACCGGCGCTGTCGCAGGCTTGCGCCGCAGCAAGCGTGACCGCATCGGCGCCGGCTGCACGCAACAAGTCAACGAGCAACGGCATATCGATCTGGCTGCGGCTCGAATGCAGGTCGAGATGACCGGCGGCGAGCTTTGCCATTTTGGCAAATCCGCCGGCGAGGGTCAGCCGCGGCACCGGCTGCCGGCGCAAGTATTTGAGCAGCCCGCCGGCGAAATCCCCCATGTCTATCAGCGCATGGTCGGGCAGGCCGTAAAGCTGCTGCACCGCGCGCTCGGAGGTGCTGCCGGTAGCGGCGGCGATATGGTCGAGACCGGCGGCGCGCGCGACGTCGACGCCGCGCCGGATCGCGTGGATCCACGACGCGCACGAATACGGCACGACGATGCCGGTGGTACCGAGGATCGACAGCCCGCCGACAATGCCGAGCCGCGCGTTCATCGTCTTTTCCGCGAGCCGCTCGCCGCCCGGGATCGCCAGCGTCACCGTGACATCGGGATCGGGTGCCCCATTGGCCTCGGCTATATCGCGCAGCGTCTCGCGGATCATCGTGCGCGGCCCCGGGTTGATCGCCGGCTCGCCGACCGGCAGCTGCAGCCCAGGCCGGGTCACCGTGCCGACGCCCTCGCCTGCGATGAAGGCGATGCCGCTGCCGGTCGCACCCCAGGCGACCTCGGCGATGACCGTCGCGCCATGCGTCACGTCGGGGTCGTCTCCCGCATCCTTGGCGACGCCGGCGCGGGCGTGCCTCGGGTCGAGTTCCGCCAATGCCAGCGGGAAGCGCGGCTGCCGGCCGCGTGGCAGGCGGATCGCGACCGGATCGGGAAACTGGCCGGTCAGCAAGGCGGCGTAGGCGGCGCCCGCCGCTGCCGCGGCGCAAGCGCCGGTCGTCCATCCGCGTCGCAGCGCACTGGCTTCGTGCCGTGGCATGATGCGATCTTAGTGCAAATTCGATGTCGCGAAAGCGGCTGCCTGCCGCGAGAGGCGCAGCGTGATCGACAGCAAGGCTTTGCGGCTCCCCGCGATGCGGCCCGGCACCGTCTGGCTGGTCGGCGCCGGGCCGGGCGACCCCGGTCTGTTGTCGGTGCTGGCGCTGCACGCGCTGCAGAGCGCCGATGTGGTCGTGTACGACGCGCTGGTCGACCGCCGCATCCTGGCGCTCGCCCGGAACGCGGCGCTTGAAGACGCCGGCAAGCGCGGCGGGCGGCCGTCACCGCGTCAGCCCGACATCTCGGCGCGGCTCGTCGCGCTGGCCCGCGACAAGCGTCGGGTGCTGCGCCTCAAGGGCGGCGATCCTTGCGTCTTCGGCCGCGGCGGCGAGGAGGCGCTTGCCTTGGCCGAGGCCGGCGTTGCGTTCCGCATCGTGCCCGGCATCACCGCCGCGATCGGCGGGCTTGCCTATGCCGGCATCCCGCTGACCCATCGTGGCATCAACTCGGCGGTCACCCTGATCACCGGCCACAACAGCGACGGCGCCGTGCCGGGCGAGGAGGACAGTGCACCCGACTGGCCCGCAATTGCGGCGGGCTCGCCGGTTATCGTGCTCTATATGGCGCTGACCCATCTCGACGACATTACGCGCCGGCTGATCGCCGCCGGCCGCGCGCCCGACGAGCCTGTCGCCATCGTCAGCCGGGCGACGACCGCGGCGCAGCAAGTTGTCCTCACGTCGCTGGCTGAGGCGGCAAGCGCGGGCAAAACCGTCCAGAGCCCGGCGATCATCGCGATCGGCGAAATCGCGCGGCTTCACCGGAGGCTCGACTGGTTCGCCAGGGCGTGAATCGGCTCGCGTCCTCTTCCGCTTGCCGGGAGCGGTGAGAGGCGTTGTCAGCGGCGACGCCTTCCGGCTAGAACTCGTACCGGTCGATCACCATCGGCTCGTCCCGTGCCGCGGCAAGCCATTCTTGCATTGCCGGGAGCGCCATCACCGCCTCGCAATAGCTGTCGGCTTCGCGTTCAAGGTCGATCGCGTATGTGCGGAACCGGGTGACGACCGGTGCATACATCGCGTCGGCAATGGTGAACGGGCCGAACAGAAAGTCGCCGTTGCCGTCGCCGTAGCGGGCCCTGC
>JAFAWI010000316.1 GCA_019241915.1 Alphaproteobacteria bacterium | reverse complement strand
CCAAGATGGTGCAGCCTGAGGATTGCGCCGACCTGATCCGCTACATTTGCCTGCTGCCGGCGCGTCTGGTGATGAATGAGGTGATGCTGAGCCCGACCGCCAACCGCCGCTACATTGCCGAGATCGAAAAGCTGTCGAGCCTGTGAGGGTTGTCGCTCTGCCTCACCCCGGGCCTTCAGCCGCGCGCGAGAAGACGGAGGGAGGCGCGGGCGGTGAGGGGTAGAAGCCCCGTAACGATATGAATTGAGGAGAGGAGAAGGATGGCCCAGACCGCCGGCACCAACCGCAAGAAGATCCTGTTCCCCGCGACAATGTCGAAATCGGGCCGAGCGCTGATCGAGTCGCGCGACGATGTCGAAGGGGTCGAGTTCCAACCGACCTTACCGACCGCCCAGTTTCGTCAGGCCATCGAAGAGGCGAGCGGCATCTGCCTCGGGGTCACCCCGTTCAGCCATCCCGAGCTCGATGCCGCACCGCAGCTCCGGGTCGTTTCGCGCATCGGTGTCGGCTACGACGCGGTCGACGTGCCGGCGCTGACCAAGCGCAATATCCCGCTGATGATCGGCGGCACGTCGAATTCGGTCAGCGTCGCCGAGGCCGGCGTCTTTCTCACGATGTCGCTGGCGCGCAAAGGCGCGGCGATGGACGCGCTGGTCAAACAAGGCCGCTGGCACGAGCGGTATCAAAATATGCCGGTCGACCTCTACGGCAAGCATGTGCTGATCGTCGGCTTCGGCAAGATCGGCAGCCGCTCGGCCAAGCGCTTCGCGGCGATGGAAATGCATGTGATGATCTACGACCCGTACATCTATGCCGAGACGATCCGCGGCATGGGCTACGAGCCGGTCGCCGATCTCGATGTCGGTGTGGCGCGCGCCGACTTTATCACCATCCACTGCCCGAAGACGCCGGAGACCACCGGCCTCTTCAACGCCGCGCGCCTCGCCAAGATGAAACCGTCGGCGTTTCTGGTGAACACCGCGCGCGGCGGCATCGTCGACGAGGCGGCGCTCTACGAGGCGCTCAAGAACAAGCGCATCGGCGGGGCTGCCCTCGACGTCTTTGTCGAAGAGCCGACTCCGAAGGACAACCCGCTGCTGACGCTCGACAATTTCATCGCCGCGCCGCATGTCGCCGGGGTGACGCGCGAAGCCGTCGACCGCATGGGCGTCGTGGCGGTCGAAAACATCTTGTCGGTCTTTGACGGCCGGCCCAACCGCGATAACGTCATCAATACCGAGGTCCTCGATTAGCCGGCGCGGCGATCTATGCCAGCCTTGCCGTGAAACCCTGACGCGAGTGGGAACCCAACGGATTGCCGCCGCGTTAAGCGTTGGCATTGGCGCCGCCGGGCTGGGGACAGGCTAAGACAGCACAGAGCAAGCACAAGCCATGTCATCGATTGAGCTGCTGCCAAGGGCTTCGACGGGCGTCGAGGGGCTGGATCAGGTGCTGTGCGGCGGTCTTGCGCGCAACCGACTGCATTTGCTCGAAGGCAGCCCCGGCACCGGCAAGACGACGATCGCCATTCAGTTTCTCCAGGCGGGCGCCGCGGCCGGCGAGATCGGGATCTATATCAGCCTCGCCGAAACCGCTCGCGAATTGCGCGACGGTGCCCGCTCGCACGGCTGGGAAATCGATAAACGCATCGAAATCCTCGAGCAGGTTGCGCCCGAGAATGTCCTCGATCCCAACCATCACCAGAGCCTGCTCTACTCGTCCGATCTTGAGCTCGGCGAGGCGTTGCAGCGCATGTTCGACGCGATTGAGCGGCTGCAGCCCAAACGGGTGGTCATCGACAGCCTGTCGGAAATCCGCCTGCTGGCGCAAAGCTCCTTGCGCTACCGACGGCAGATCCTGGCGCTAAAGCATTATTTTGCCCAGCACGAGTCGACGGTTGTGCTGCTCGACGACATGACGGCGGAGAGCGTTGACCGCGCCGTTCACAGCATTGCGCACAGCGTCATTCACCTCGATCAGCTGGCACCGACTTACGGCGGCGAGCGACGGCGCCTGCGCGTCGTGAAGTGCCGCGGCCAAAGCTTCCGCAGCGGCTATCACGATTTCACCATCGCAGAGGGCGGTGTGCGCGTGTTTCCGCGCCTGGTCGCTGCCGAGGCCCGCGCACCGCGTTCGGCCATGCTTGTCAGCAGCGGCAACGCGCAGCTGGATGCGTTGCTCGGCGGCGGGATTGAAGCCGGCTCCAGTACACTGGTGATCGGTCCGGCCGGCATCGGCAAGTCGATCATCATCTTCAACTACATCGCCGCGGCAGTGGCGCGCGGCGAGCGCGCGGCCCTTTTCGCATTTGACGAAGAACTCGGTCTGCTGATGCGGCGCGCGAAGGCGCTCGGCTTCGATTTTGAGAAAATGCGCGCCGCGGGGGCGTTGTTTATCGAGCAGGTCGACGCGGCCGAGCTGTCGCCGGGCGAATTCGCCGACCGCGTCTGCCGCTGCGTCAACAGTCAGGGCATCACGACCGTTGGGATCGACAGCCTTAACGGGTACCAGGCCTCGATGCCGGAGGAGCAGTTCCTGATCCTGCACCTGCACGAGCTGCTGCAGTATCTCAACCGGCGCGGCGCGGCGACATTCTTGGCGATCGCCCAACACGGCATGATGGGCGAGATGCGGCAGACGATCGACGTCACCTATCTCGCCGATACGGTCATCTTGATGCGGTTTTTTGAGGCGCTCGGCCGGGTTCGCCGTGCCATCTCGGTGGTCAAAAAACGTACCGGTTCGCATGAATCGACCATCCGCGAATTGCAGATCGATGGCACCGGGATCACCCTCGGCGAGCCGCTGGAAGAATTTCACGGCGTCCTGCGGGGGGTTCCGGTCTACACGGGGACGAAGCCGCCGTTGATGGACCGGCCGCAGTGAACGCGGGCAGTCCCTTGCCGATCGAGCGCACGCTGATCCTGGCGCCGATCGGCCGTGACGCGCCGGTCGCCCAACGGATCTTGGCCGAGGCGGCGATCGACAGCGAGATTTGCAGCGATATGCATGCGCTTGTCGCCGAGCTGCAGCGCGGTGCCGATCTCGCCGTCATCACCGAGGAATCGATCCGTACCGCCGACACCCGCGAACTTGAAGTCTGGGTCGCCCGGCAGCCGCCGTGGTCGGACTTCCCCTTTGTGCTGCTGACCCGGCACGGCGGCGGACTGGAGCGTAATCCGGCGGCGCACGAAATCACCCGCAGCCTCGGCAATGTTTCGTTCCTCGAACGGCCGTTTCACCCGACGACGCTGGTCAGTGTCGTCCAGACCGGCTTGCGCGGCCGTCGCCGCCAGTACGAATGCCGACGGCTCAACGAGGAGCTCGAGGCGCGGGTCGGCGAGCGCACCACCGAACTGGCTGTCGCCAACCGCCAGTTGCTGGCGCAGATCGAGGAGCGCGAAAAGATTGAATCGACGCTGCGCCAGATGCAGCGGCTCGAGGCGGTCGGGCAGCTCACGTCCGGCGTCGCCCATGACTTCAACAACCTGCTGACCGTCATCCTCGGCAATCTCGGCTTTATGGAGATCGGGCTCGGGCGCGCCGGGATCGACGGCAAATTGATGCAGCGGCTCGGCTACATGCGCAGCGCCGCCGAGCGCGGCGCAAAGCTCACCGACCAGCTGTTGGCGTTCTCGCGCCGTCAGCGCCTCGAACCGAAATCGCTCGATCTCAACGAGATCGTTGCCGGTATGCGCGATCTTCTGCAGAGCACGATGGGCGGCAGCATCCGGATCGAAACACGGCTTGAGCCCGAATTATGGCCGGCACTGGTCGATCCGACGCAGCTCGAACTGGCGGTGCTCAACCTGGCGATCAACGCGCGCGACGCGATGGAAATCGGCGGCACACTGAGGGTCGAGACAGCCAATGTGTTGGCCAAGGAGCCGGTCTATCCGGAGGAGCCGCCGGCCGGCGATTACGTGGCGATCTCCGTTTCCGACACCGGGACGGGAATGCCGGACGAAGTGCGGCAGAAGGCGTTTGAGCCGTTCTTCACCACCAAGGAAATTGGCAAGGGTTCCGGCCTCGGGCTAAGCCAGGTTCTTGGTTTTGCCAAACAATCGGGCGGCGGTGTGCGCATCGCTTCCAGTCCCGGAGACGGCACATCGGTACATATCTACCTGCCGCGAACGCAAAACCAGATCGAAGAGCGCACGGCGATGCCGGCGCTGGCGGCATCCGAAGACGCCGGCGGGGCCAGCATCCTTGTCGTCGATGATGACGACGATGTCCGCGAGGTGACCGCGGCGATGCTGCGCGACCTCGGCTATCAGGTGCGCGAGGCGGGCAGCGGCGCGGCGGCGCTCGATGTCATCGACAGCGAGGCCAAGTTCGACCTGATGCTGGTCGACTTCGCAATGCCCGGGATGAGCGGCGCGGATCTGGCGCGCCGCGCCCGGACGGCGAAGCCGTACATGCCGACGCTGTTCATCACCGGTTTTGCCGACCTCACCGCGCTCGCCGGCGTCAGCGAAAGCCACATCATCGGCAAGCCCTTCCAGCGTCACGAGCTGGCGCTCAAGGTCCGGGCGGCCATCGCCGAGGCGGAAGCCGGTCACATTGCCGGCCTCCGAAGCTGCGCGGCGGCCGAATAGCCTGGCGGCCGAGCAGCCTAATCGAGCATCAGCGGCGCTTCGTCGAGATCGGCTTCGATCTGCTGCAGCGCATTTTCCGCAGCCCAATCCTCAATCGAGCCGGCTTGTGCGGCGCGCCGGCCGGCGACGACCGCCGCCGAAAAGCGCTCGCATGCGGTCTCGGCGTCACGCGGGTCGTCCGCGGCGGCGGTCAGCACCGCCTTCATTTTGGCCGCGGTGGCGTCGAGCCGGGCGTTGCTGACATCGTCGTTGCACGAGGCGGCGCCGAGGACGACGCCGAATGTCCGGGCCATCAGCTCGGCATCGCTGGGAAAGAAGTCCGACATGCTGCTCTCCGCGAGCGCCGCCGCTGCGGCGGCGCCGGTGCTTCCGGGTTTGCCAGGGCCGGGGAGCGCCGTCGCTTGGCGCCGCCGGCTTGCTCTTCCGAACAGCCGTTAACCGGTCGCGGTTCCCGCCGTCGGCGAACCGCGCGGTCGGGAACCGTGGCCACCGCCTCGCCCTTGACTTGGGCCCGGCAAGCTGGCGGGATCGCTCTCTTATTCGCAAGGAGGAACCCATGGCGCGCCCGAACGGAGTGCGGGAGTTGTGGCAGGCCGGCAAACCGGTGATCAACAGCTGGCTCGGCATCCCGGCAAGCTTCTCGGCCGAAGTGATGGCGCATGCCGGCTGGGACTCGCTGGTCGTAGACATGCAGCACGGCATGATCGACTACCAGACGATGGTGACGATGCTGCAGGGCATCTCATGCACCAATACGACCCCGCTCGTGCGGGTGCCGTGGAACGACCCGGCGCAGATTCAGAAGGCGCTGGACGCCGGGGCCTACGGCATCGTCTGCCCGATGATCAACAACCGCGCCGAAGCCGAGAAATTTGTG
>JAFAWI010000298.1 GCA_019241915.1 Alphaproteobacteria bacterium | reverse complement strand
ATAGCTCGCGATAAACAGGATGACGACCAGGGCGACCGAGATCGCCAGTATGTAGCGCACCACCCCTTCTTTGGACCCGGCGCGCGCTGGTGTCGGCGGTTTGACGATCCGATCCGGCATTTGCAGTGGCCTTTGAACAGTTGCCTGCCTATGAGAACGAAATGCCACGGCGGATCGATCCGCGCCATGCGGCCATGGCCCTCCGCCGCCGCTCAGCTGGCCGACTTCTTTGCCGCCTCGCCCGGGTCCTGGTCGTCGAGAACTTTTGCGATCAGTTGATATTTGACCCGCGCATTGGTCATGTCGCGGAAAAACGTCACCAGGTCGTTCCATGGGTCGTTGACCTTGGTCAGCCCCGAAATGAAGGCCACGACCGTGCCGACCTCGGTGCGCCCCTGCATGACGAACAAGCCGCCGACAAACAGGATGCCGATCGTTCCCAGGTGATAGAGCAGGTTGATCAGGAAGTTCATCGAATACTTGCGGCGGTAAATCTGCATGTTCAGCGAGTAGATGCTGCCGACGCGCTGATGGTAGGAGCGGCTTTCGCGCTCGGGCACGCCCTCGGCCGTTTCGGCGACGATATCGGTGCTGAGGCTGCGCATCACACGGATGCGCGATTCGGTCCGCCGATTGATCGCCCGCTGAACCATCGGCACAAACAGGCATTGCGGCACAAACAGCGTCAGCGCGACCAGCGCCATCCACGGCTGCAGATAGATCAGATAGGCGAAGACGCTGAGCAGCACGCCGCCGTGCAGCACCGGCTCCGACACGCTGGTCGCGACAAACAGCCCGACCGGGTCGGCTTCGGACAGGATGATCGATACGCCGACGCCTTCCTTGGCGGCTGCGTCCGGCTCGGGGTGGCGCAACGCTGCCGCGAAGGTCTCCAGCCGCAGGCGCCGGCTTGTCGCTTCGCCCGTCGAGTTGCGGTAGACGTTCCAGGCGAGCTTTGCCAGCCCCTGCACCAATGTGGTGAGCGCGTACACGCCGCACAGCCAGACCAGCTCGGCAAACACCTTGTTGCCGATCGCATCGTTGACGATGCGGCGCTGCAATTCGAGAGGCACGAGGTCGAGCAGGAAGATGAAGACGGACAGCAGCGCCAGCAGGATCTGGGCGCGGCCGCTGGTCATCCAGATGTAGCCGTAAAGCCCCATGCGGGCGAAACGGCCGGGCGAGGCGGGCCGGCGGGCCGACCCGGCGGCGGCAGACCGCTTCTTGCGGGCGCGATCTGTCGGGGGTCGACGACGCATGGCGGCCGCAGCCTTGCGGGGGGGAGATGCAGCCATCTCAGTGCAGCGGCCAGAACACCATGATCAGCGGCACGCCGAGCGCCACGACCAGGAGCGACAACGGGAGGCCCAGCTTCCAGTAGTCGCCAAAACGATACCCGCCGAGACCCATGACCAGCGTATTCGACTGGTGCCCGATCGGCGTCAGGAAGTCCGAGCCGGCGCCGAACGCGACCGCCATCAGAAACGGGTCGATCTTGTAGCCGAGCTGCTGCGCGAGGCTCGCGGCGATCGGCCCCATCACCAGCACTGCGGCGGCATGATGCAGGATCGGCGTCACCAGCATGGTGGCGGCGAGCAGCGCGGCAAGAATCGCAAAGCTCGGCATATGCGAGAGGCCACCGGCGAGCGCGGTGGCGATGAGCTTGGCGGTGCCGTTATGCTGCACCGCCTCGCCGATCGGGATCAGCGCGCCGATCAGCACCAGGATCGGCCACTCGATCGCGGCGTACGCTTCCTTCAGCGACAACAGCTGCAGCAGCACCAGCGCGACGGCGGCGCCGACAAAGGCGACCGCCGCCGGCACAATCTCGAAGCCGCTCAGCGCGATCGCCGCGGCGAGAATGCCGAGCGGCAGAAAAATATGGCGGCGCCGGCCGAGATTGAGCGTCCTTTCGGCGAGCGGCAGACAACCCAGCGCGACGAGGATGTCCGGCAGCCGCTCGCCATGTCCCTGCAAGACGATGGCGTCGCCCAGCCTGAACCGCGCCTGGCGCAGGCGGCTGCTGCGCAGCCGGCCGCGGCGGCCGATGGCCAGGATGTTGACGCCGTAGCGCTCGCGCAGATGCAGCGAGGCGGCCGAGCGGCCGATCAGATCCGACCCGGCGCCGATGACCGCTTCGACAATCGCGAATTCCCGCTCGGCGGGAGCCGAACGCGGCGCCGGCGCCGGCTCATCGGCGGCCGAGCGGCCATGGCCGGCGGGCGCGCTGACCCGCGCCTCCTGCGCCACCAGTTCGAGCACTTTCCGGGGCTCCTTGGCCGGCGGCCGTTCGGCCCCGACCAATTCAAGATTGCCGTTGCGGGCAAATTGTTCGAGCGCCTCGGGGGCAGCCTCGACCATCAGCAGATCCTCGGCCTGAAGCTTCCACCGCCGCGTCGGGATTTGGCGCCGGCCGGGCCCGCGCACTAAACCGATTACGCCGACCTCGCCGCCGCTCAGTTTTTCTATGTCGCCGACGGTGCGCCCGACAAACGGCGACCGCTCGGGCAGGCGTACCTCGCTGGTGTAGTCCTCGAGCGCGAAATTCACCCCGCTGGCCGAGCCGCGCCGGCCGCGCGGCAACAGGCGCCACCCGAGCGCCAAAAACAGGATGCCGCACAGAGCGAGCCCGGCGCCCACGGGGGTGAAATCGAACATGTGGAACGGCTCGCCGGTGAGTTCCTGGCGCACCGCCGCGGTCAGCAG
>JAFAWI010000211.1 GCA_019241915.1 Alphaproteobacteria bacterium | reverse complement strand
GGGGCCGCCGTCGATCGCGTCGGCAAACGCCTCCATCTCGGCGAGCAGCGTGTTGGCCCCCTGGTATTGCGTGACTTCAGGCGGCAGCGCCGCATGGCGGCCGGTCGGCGGTCCGTCCGGGGTCGGCGTGAAGTGGAAGTCGAGGTTGGGGGTGCGCAGCTCGGCGCAGCCCTTGCTGCCGAATACCGCGAGCCGGTAACTCACCGTCGTCACCAGCGAGCAGACCATGCTCGCCGACATCCCGCTCCTAAAGGCGAACATGACGCTGGTGGTGTCTTCGGCGTCGTAGCTCACGGCGCGCCGCAGGCTCGCTGCATAGACCTCGTCGACTTCGCCAAACAGGTGGATCATCGCATCGACATTATGGACGCCGAGCGCCGTCATCGCGCCGGCCGGGGCCTCGGCCGCGGTCGCGCGCCACGAATCCGGCGCCATGAAGAGGCCTGCCGGCGTGTTCTGCTCGCCATAGCAATGAGCGATGGTGCCGAGCGCGCCGCTGTCGATCCGCGACTTCAGCTCGCGCATGCCCGGGTGGAAGCGCCGCGGGTACGCAACGCCGAGCACCACACCGGCCCGGGCGACCGCGTCGAGCGCCGCCGCGGCGCTTTTGCGGTCGAGCGTGAACGGCTTTTCCATAAAGACGTGCTTGCCGGCCGCGGCGGCGCGCTCGACTTGGGCGCCGTGCTCGCTGTGCGGGGTCGCGAAATAGACCGCGTCGACCGCGGGATCGCGCAGGATGTCGTCGAGGCTGTCGCAGAGCGCGATGCCTTTCTCGGCGCAGAACGCCGCGGCGGTGGCGCGGGTCCGGGTATGGCCGGCGGTGAAGCGAAGCTTGCCGCTGTTGCCCTGCACCGCATTGACCAGCGTGCGCCCCCAATGCCCGATTCCCACGACCGCAATGCGGATCATGCCGCCACGCCTCCCGCGAATGCCGCGGCTTCTTCTACACCGCGGTGCAGGCAGCGGCCACTGCGGGGCGCGCGCATGACTTGGGCGGCGGCGCGGGGTAACATCCGCGCGCTGTTCTGCTGGGAAGCGGCGGAGGACGGGCATGGACAGGGGCGCGCAGGTCGTCGAGATGCGGCCGGCCGAGGCGGCGTCGCCGAGCCGTTTTATCAACCGCGAGCTGTCGTGGCTGGCGTTCAACGAGCGGGTGCTGGCCGAATCCGACAACGAGCGTCACCCGCTGCTGGAGCGGCTGCGGTTTGTCTCGATCTCGGCGAGCAACCTCGACGAGTTTCTGATGGTGCGCGTTGCCGGCCTCAAGGGCCAGCAGCAGGCCGGGATCGTCACGGTGAGCCAGGACGGGCTAACCCCGGCGCAACAGCTCGACGCGATCCAGCAGCGCACGACAAAGCTGATGCACGACCAGCAGGTGGCCTGGCTGGCGATGCGCGTCAAGCTCGGCGCCGCCGGCATCTTCGTCGTCGATCCGATCGATCTCGAACCGGGCGACCGCACCTGGCTCGAACGCTGTTTCGAGAGCGACATCTTCCCGGTGCTGACGCCGCTGGCGATGGACCCGGCGCACCCGTTTCCGTTTATCGCCAACCGCGGCTTCGGGTTGGCGCTGCAGCTCGAGCGGGTCAGCGACAATGTGCGGCTGCAGGCGCTGATCCAGATCCCGCCCTCGGTCGACCGCTTCATCCGGCTCCCCGGCGAACGGCTGCGCTTTATCCTGCTGGAGCAGGTGATCGGCCTCTTTCTCGACCACCTGTTTCCCGGGTTTGCGGTCGTCGCGCAAGGCGTGTTCCGGGTGCTGCGCGACAGCGAGGTCGAGATCGAGGAGGAGGCCGAAGACCTCGTCCAGCTGTTCGAGACCGCGTTGAAGCAGCGCCGCCGCGGCCACGTGATCCATCTCGGCGTCGATACGCAGATGCCGGCCGAGCTGCGGCAATTTCTGTCCGAAAACCTCGACGCCGCGCCGGGCGACGTCTTCGCGTCGGCCGGCATCCTGGGGCTCGACGACATTTCCGAACTGATCGTCGACGAGCGGCCCGACCTGCTGTTCACGCCCTACAACGCGCGCTTTCCCGAGCGCATCCGCGACTTTGGCGGCGACTGCTTTGCGGCGATCCGCCAGAAGGACATCATCGTCCACCACCCGTACGAGAGCTTTGACGTCGTCGTTCAGTTTCTGCGCCAGGCGGCGCGCGACCCCGCCGT
>JAFAWI010000084.1 GCA_019241915.1 Alphaproteobacteria bacterium | reverse complement strand
TGACGGGATTGTCGGTCTCGATCTCGGCGGCTCGGCGGCGCAGTCGGTGGTCTTGATGGCAGTGGTGATCGGCCTCACCGCGATCCAGTTCCGCTTTATCGAGCGGCGGGTGCATTACGCATGATGGTGACCGCGCGGCAGAGCACGTGGGTGCCGCACGCGATCCTGATCGGCGGCATCGCGATCGTGCTGTTTCCGGTCTATGTCGCGCTGGTCGCGTCGACGCACGACCTCGATGCGGTGCTGCGTGCGCCGATGACCCTGCTGCCGGGAGGCGAGAGCGCGCGCAACTATGCCGAAGCGCTCAGCGCCGGCACCGCCAAGACCAGCGGCGTCAGCGTCGGCCGCATGATGTTCAACAGCCTGGTGATGGCGGTGACGATCGCCGCGGGCAAGATCGCGATCTCGCTGCCGTCGGCCTATGCCGTCGTGTTCTTCCGCTTCCCGCTGCGCAAGCTGTGCTTTTGGGCGATCTTTGTGACGCTGATGCTGCCGGTCGAGGTGCGCATCATCCCGACCTATCAGATCGCCACCGATATGGGCCTCATCGACCGCTACGCCGGGCTGACCCTGCCGCTTGTCGCGTCGGCGACCGCGACGTTGCTGTTTCGCCAGTTCTTTCTGACGATCCCCGACGAGCTGGTCGAGGCCGCCAAGATCGACGGCGCCGGACCGTGGCGCTTTCTGCTCGATACGGTGATCCCGCTGTCGCGCACCAACATCGCCGCGCTGTTCGTGATCCTGTTCATCTTCGGCTGGAACCAATATCTGTGGCCGCTGCTCGTCACCAACACACCGGGTATGACGACGATCATCATCGGCATGCGGCAGATGATCGGCAACGGCGACACCCAGACCGAATGGCAGATCGTGACGGCGACCGCGCTGTTGGCGATCGTGCCGCCGGTCGCGGTCGTGGTGCTGATGCAACGCTGGTTTGTCAAAGGCCTCGTCGAGAGCGAGAAATGAACGCGCCGGCGATCCGGCCCGCCGCGGTAGGCGACGCTGCCGACATCCACGCGCTGATGCTGACGATGGCGGACGACATCCCGCTCGCAGCCGAAACACTGGAGCAGCAAGAGGCGCTCTACGCGGCACTGCGCAAAATCCTCGCGTTCGGCCAGTCGTGGATCGCGCTCGACGGCGGCACGGTGGTCGGGTTTGCGCTGATCGATGCCGCCGAAGCCGGCCGACACTGGGGCGAGGAAGAACGGCTCAATCTGCGCTATGCCGCCGGCGCGGCGCTCGACGGGTTGCTGGCAAAGGCGTTGGCGCGTCGGGTTCCGGTGGCCGCCACGGTGCGCGAGGCAAACCGCAACGGGCTTGCGGCGGCGCTGGTGCGCGCGGGTTTCCGACAGCGCGAAACCCGCGTCGGCGAGTTGCGCTTTCAGTATGAGCCCTGACATCGTCGGCCGACCGGCAAGCGCGAAGACATCCTTCGGGCTGAAACACATTAGACGTCGGCAGGCAATCCGCTCATTATCGCGGCCCGGCTTGCGCCGAAAGGCGGATGGAAGAAGCGATGGCCAGCGAAGCCAAATTCCTGATGGTGCAGTTTCTCGAGTGGGTTGCCGCCAAGCCGCGCCAGGTCGCCGAGGCGCGCGCCGCTTGGGGCAGCACGTGCCCGCTCAATTGCGCCTGGGAAGATGCGCTGGCCGACAATATGGTGGCGCTGCGCGGCGACGGTCGCGTTGTGTTGACCGCCGGCGGCCGCGCCCGGCTCGCGCACGGCCGGGTGGAGTGCGGGTGATGACCGATGCCGGCCACGACGCGCTGATCCGCGATCAGTTCACCCGCCAAGCGACCGCGTTCAACGCGGCGGCGCCGATCAAGAACGAGGAGGCGCTCAAGGCGATCGTCGCGGCGGGACGCCCGTCGGCCAGCGACACGGTGCTCGATGTCGCCTGCGGCGGCGGCCTCGTCGCCCGCGCCTTCGCCCCGCATGTCGCGCATGCGACCGGGATCGACGTGACCCCGGCGATGCTCGAACAGGCGCGCCAAGCCGCTGCGGAACAGCGGCTGAGCAACATGAGCTGGCGGCAGGGCGACGTGACGATATTGCCCTACAAAGACGGCAGCTTTGACATCGTCGCAACGCGCTTTTCGTTTCACCACTTCCGCGACCCGCTGGCCGTGCTCAACGAGATGGCGCGGGTCTGCAAGCCGGGCGGCCGCATTGTCGTGGTCGACAGCTGCCCGTCCGAGGACAAGCTCAAGGCCGCCGCCTTCAACCGGCTCGAACTGTTGCGCGACCCGTCGCACACGCGGGCGCTTCCCTTGACCGAGATGAAGGCGCTGTTCGACGCCGCCGGGCTGCCGGAGCCGGAGGTGCAGTTCACCGAGCTGCGCGACGTGGTGCGCAACCTGCTGGCCCGCTCCTACCCGAACCCCGGCGACGAGCAGAAGATCGTCGCAATGTTCCGCGCCGCGGCGAGCGACGACAGCCTCGGCATCCCCGTGCGGCTCGACGGCGAGGCGATCCACTACGCCTACCCGGTCGCGATCTGCGCCGCGACCCGCCCTTGATCGCGGCGAAGCGGAGACTATCGTAGCGGCCAACGATGGTTCCGTTCGCCGACCCGTGCTGCCTTCCCGTCATGCCCGGCTTTATGCCGGGCATCCCCGTGGATGGCCGGGACTGCGCCCGGCCCTGACGGTCAGAATGTGGGAGAGACAATGAGCGTCACCGGCAACGACACCTTGAAGACCCGGCGAACCCTCGCGGTCGAGGGCAAGAGCTACGACTATTTCAGCCTCGACAAGGCCGCGCAGGCGGCCGGACTGGGCGACATTTCGCGGCTGCCGTCCTCGCTCAAGGTGCTGCTCGAAAACCTGGTGCGGCTGGAAAACGGCCGCACCGTCACGGTCGACGACGTCAAGGCGATCGGCGCATGGCTGCAAAACCGCACGTCGGACCGCGAGATTGCGTTCCGGCCGGCGCGCGTGCTGATGCAGGACCTGACCGGCGTGCCGGCGGTGGTCGATCTGGCGGCGATGCGCCAGGCGATGGTCGATCTCGGCGGCGACCCGAAAAAGATCAACCCGCTGTCGCCGGTCGACCTGGTGATCGACCATTCGGTGCAGATCGACAATTTCGCCACGCCGCAGGCCTTCGACCAGAACGTCAAGATCGAGTTCGAGCGCAACGGCGAGCGCTACCGCTTTTTGTCATGGGGCCAGCAGGCCTTTGAGAATTTTCGCCTGGTGCCGCCCGGCACCGGCATCTGCCATCAGGTCAATCTCGAATACCTGTCGCAGGTGGTGTGGACGACCGACGAGGACGGCAAGACGATCGCCTATCCCGATACGCTGGTCGGCACCGACAGCCATACGACGATGGTCAACGGGCTCAGTGTGCTCGGCTGGGGCGTCGGCGGCATCGAGGCCGAGGCGGCGATGCTGGGTCAGCCGATCTCGATGCTGATCCCCGAGGTCGTCGGCATGAAACTGACCGGCCGGCTGCGCGAGGGCGCCACCGCAACCGACCTCGTGCTGACGGTGACGCAGATGCTGCGCCGCAAGGGCGTCGTCGGCCGCTTTGTCGAGTTTTACGGGCCGGGCATCGCCGGGTTGGCGCTCGCCGACCGCGCGACGATCGGCAACATGGCGCCCGAATACGGCGCGACCTGCGGCTTTTTCCCGATCGACGCGGAGACCATCCGCTACCTGACCTTGAGCGCGCGCGACCCGGCGCAGGTCAAGCTGGTCGAGGCCTATGCCAAGGCGCAGGGGCTGTGGCACGACGAAAGCACGCCCGAGCCGGTCTTCACCGACACGCTCGAACTCGACCTGGCCAGCGTCGAGCCGTCGCTTGCCGGCCCGCGCCGTCCGCAGGACCGCATCGCGCTCGGCGACACCGGCAAATCGTTCGACACCGAGCTGCCGCGTCTCGCCCCCGGCGTCACCGCGGCGCGGACGCGAAAGGTCGTCGGCGCCGATTACGAGCTGCACGACGGCGATGTGGTGATCGCCGCGATCACCTCGTGCACCAACACCTCGAACCCGAGCGTCATGCTCGCCGCCGGCCTCGTCGCCAAAAAGGCGGCCGAGAAGGGGCTGAAGGCCAAGCCGTGGGTCAAGACAAGCCTCGCGCCCGGCAGCCAGGTGGTCAGCGACTATTACGCCGCGGCCGGGTTGCAGCAGTACCTCGACCGGGTCGGGTTCAACCTCGTCGGCTATGGCTGCACCACCTGCATCGGCAACTCCGGACCGTTGCCCGAGCCGATCGCCGAGGCGATCGACGAGGGCGACCTCGCGGTCGCCGCGGTGCTGTCCGGCAACCGCAATTTCGAGGGCCGCATCCATGCGCTGGTGCGCGCCAACTACCTTGCCTCGCCGCCGCTGGTGGTGGCGTACGCGCTCGCCGGCACCGTGCGCATCGACCTGGCGTCCGATCCGCTCGGCACCGGCAGCGACGGCAAGCCGGTCTATCTCAAGGACATCTGGCCGACCAACCAGGAGGTCGCCGACACGGTGCGCGCCGCCGTGCACCGCCAGAGTTTCCAGCAGCGCTACGGCAATGTCTTCGAGGGGCCGCCGCAATGGCGCGCGGTCACCGCGCCGGGGGGCGTGACGTACGATTTCGAGGACGGTTCGACCTACCTGGCGCGCGCGCCCTATTTCGACAACATGCCCAAGGAACCGGGGCCGCTCAGCGACGTCGTCGGCGCCCGCGAGCTGGCGATCTTCGGCGACAGCATCACCACCGACCACATCTCGCCCGCCGGCTCGATCAAGGTCGAGAGCCCGGCCGGCGAGTTCCTGGTCGGCTATCAGGTGCGGCCGACCGATTTCAACACCTACGGCGCGCGGCGCGGCAACCACAACGTGATGATGCGCGGCACCTTCGCCAATATCCGCATCAAGAACGAGATGGTGCCGGGGGTCGAAGGCGGCATGACCAAACTGCAGCCGGACGGCACGGTGATGCCGATCTACGACGCGGCGGTCGAATACAAAAAGCGCGGCGTGCCGCTGGTGATCTTTGGCGGCAAGGAATACGGCACCGGCTCGTCGCGCGACTGGGCGGCCAAGGGCACGCTGCTGCTTGGGGTCAAGGCGGTCATCGTCGAGAGCTTCGAGCGCATCCACCGCTCGAACCTCGTCGGGATGGGGGTGCTGCCGCTGACCTTCAAGGACGGCACGACGCGCCAGACGCTTGGCCTCGACGGCACCGAAGTGCTCGACGTCACCGGGGTCAAGGACGGGATCAAGCCGCGCATGGATGTGACCCTGACGATCCACCGCGCGGGCGGCAAGACCGACACCGTGCCGCTGACCTGCCGCATCGACACGCTCGACGAGGTCGAATACTTCCGCCACGGCGGCATCCTGCAATACGTGCTGCGCGGCCTGTTGAAGGCGGCTTGATCTCGAAGATGTAGGGCGGATTAACAAAGCGTAATCCGCCGCTTTTCTGCGGCTTCGGCGGATTACGTTCCGCTAATCCGCCCCTACGCGCCGTGTCGCTGGCAGTGCGCCGTCGCTCAGACCGGGTATGGCCTCGGGCTTGCGCAACAGCCCGTAGCCGACGATGCCGGCGACGATCAGCGCCCCGCCAAAGGCGCGCTCGGGGGTCATCGGCTCGCCGAGCAGCGTGACGCCGACCGTCACCACCGTCACCAGTTCGAGATTGGCGACGATCGCGTAGCTCGACGGCCCCAGCCGCGGCACGCTGTACGAGAACAGCGTGATGACCAGCGCGCCGGTGCCGAGCGCCGCGGCCAGCATCGCGAGCCAGTCATCGGCGTCTTTTGGCACCGCGAGCCCCTGCGCCAGGCACGTCGCGGCAAAAGTCAGGGCCATGCCGAGATAGAGAGCGATCGCGCCGGTCAGCGGCCGCTGTCGGCGCAGCAGCACCGAATTGGCCGCCAGGTAGAATGCATAGACGACCGGCGACGGGATCGCCCAGGCAAGACCGCGCGGATCGATCGCGCCGGCGTGCAGCCCGGGCAGCGTGATCCAGCCAGCGCCGGCCAGGATGATCGCGACGCACAATACCGCGCGCGGCCGGATCGGGCGCCGGAACAGGACGCGGTCGAGGATCAGCGTCAGCGCGGGATAGATATAGAACAGCAGCACCGCGACGCCGGTGTCGATAAAGCGGATGCTCTCCCAGAAGGTGATCGTCTGCCCGGCACCGAGCGTCGCGCCGACGACGACGATCTTCCAGGCGCCGCCGCGCCAGGCCGCGACCGGATCGACCCGGGTCAGCGCCGCGGCGGCGAGCAGCGCCGGCAGGGCGATCGCATAGCGCCAGGTGAGCATCGAGACCGGGTCGAGCCCGGCGCCGTAGAGGTGCCGCGCCAGCAGCGGCATAAAGCCGACCGCAACACTGCCGGTCACGGCTGCCGCCGCCGCCGGCCACGGCCGTATCCCGGTCATCGCGGCGCCCGGCACATGGGCAGCGGAACCCGCCGCGGCAGCCCCCGTTTCCCGTTAACCAAAATCGACACGGGAGCAAGCGCAATGATGTCGACGACAGTGTTGCAGATCATCGGTATTCTGGCGGTGATCGCCATTTTTGTGATCGTCTTCGTGCGGCCGGCCGGCGTGTTGTTTGCGATCCTCGCCGCCGCTGTCGTCATTGCCGCGATCGCGGTCAGTTGGCGCGATGTCGAGGACTACCGGCATCAGCGCCAAGAGACGGTGACATCGCAGCAGGCGATCGATGCGGCGACCGCCGCGGCGGCCGGCGAGAACGCGCCGGTTCCCGCCGCGCAACGCGGCTCGTAGACCGCACGGCGCGCTATTCGGCTGGCCGCTCGTAGCAGACGCGGCCGTCGCGCAGCGTCATCTGCGCGATGATCCGGCGCTTTGCGGTAATCGTGTCGCCCTCGCTGTCGGTCAGCGGAAAGTTGCCGTCGCGCAGCTCCAGCACCGCGATATCGGCGTTGGCCCCGGGCTTCAGCGTGCCGACAGTGCCATCGTAGCCCATGATCTTTGCCGGCGCGGCGGTGGCGCGCGCGACGATGTCGTCGAGCGCCATGCCGAAATGCAGCAGCTTCGACATCGTGGTGGGCAAATCCCACACCGGGCCGCGCGTGGCGCTGGTCGTCGTCAGGTCGGTCGAGATCGTGTCGGGCAGAAATCCTTGGTCGAGCGCCTTCTCGATCATCCGGAAGCTGAAATGGTTCCGGCCGTGCGCGCAGTCGAAAACGATGCCGTGGCGCTGCGCCTCGACCACCTCCTTGAGCACGAACTGTTTCTCCTGCCCCATAATCCCGTTGGCGCGGCCGTGATAGCAGTGGGTGACGATGTCGCCCGGCTTCATCGGCTCGATCAGGTCGGGCAGCGGGATCGGCGAATCGGTGATGTGCATCATCATCGGCACGCCGCCCGCCATATCCGCGGTCTTGCGCGCCAGCTTGACCGGCTCGTTCGAGTATTCCCAGACGAGGCCGGGCCCAAAGCGCAGCTTGACGCCGATCGCGAGGTCCGGGTTCTCGCTGATCGTGCGGGCGCAGCCTTCCGGGTCGGCGTAAGGGAAATGGTGCAGCTCGCCGGTGCCTCGCGCACCGCCGATGATGCCGATCGCCGACAAGTTGACGAAGGCGCGCACCCGGGTCCGCACGTCGCGGTCGAGCACTTGGCGCAACCCGGCGAACCCGGCCGAGCCGGCGCTGCCCGCGTCGCACAACGTCGTGACGCCGCTGGCGCGGCAGAAGCCGTCGGTATGGCCGCCCATGTCGTGTGCGTTGACAAAGACATGCGCGTGCATGTCGACCAGACCGGGCGTTACGTAGCGGCCCTTGGCGCTGATCGTGGCGCGTGCCTCGTTGCGCGGCAGGCCGGGTCCGACGGCCGCGATCTTGCCGCCCGCGATCGCGATATCCATGACGCCCTTGAGACCGGCCGCGGGGTCGAGCACCTGGCCCTCGGTCAGCAGCAGGTCGTACTTCATCGGCGTCGCCTCCCTATTTCTCCGACAGCATAATCGGTCATTGCGACTGGCGGGAACCCTCGCCGGTCGCGCTTTGCGCATCCCCTCTCCCGCATGCGCGAGAGGGGATGAGACCGCCGGGTCCCACTGGCCCCTCGCCCATATGCCCATCGCGTCAGCGACGGAGGGTGAGTTGCCGATGCGCAAATCAGTGTCCCGCATCCTCCGATTGTCCGCCGCCGGGAGCCGCCATACTCTCCGCGGCTTCTGCCCAAATTGCGGGCAGCCGGAGGAAGCGTCGTCGTGGACCAGACCGTCGCGCAGCAGGTGCGGCCGGCCGTCATCGTGCCGCATCGCACGGTGGTGTTTGTCGCCGCGCTGATCGCGACCTTTATCCCCGCGGTCGAAAGCAGCATCGTCGCCACTGCGCTGCCGACCATCATCGGCGACCTCAACGGGTTCGAGCTGTTCAGCTGGGTCTTCGCGGCGCCGCTGCTGACCATGGCGGTGACGATCCCGCTCTACGGCCGGCTCGCCGACCTGTACGGCCGCAAGCGGGTGTTCTTCTTCGGCACCTCGCTGTTTCTCGTCGGCACGACCTTGTGCGGTTTTGCCCGCTCGGTCGAGGCTCTGGTGCTGTTTCGCGCGCTGCAGGGCTGTGGCTCGGGCGCCATCCAGCCGATTTCGATGACCATCATCGGCGACATCTACACCCCGGCCGAGCGCGCCCGGGTGCAGGGCTGGACCTCGGCGGTCTTCGGCCTCGCCGCGGTCGTCGGCCCGGCACTCGGCGCCTATCTGGTCCAGCGCGTCCACTGGTCGGTGGTGTTCTGGGTCAATTTGCCGATCGGCCTGCTGGCGATCGCGATGTTCGCGACGTTCCTGCCCGAGCGGGTCGAGCGGCGCAAGCACCGCATCGACCATCTGGGCGGTGTGCTGCTGGTGATCGGGATCGGCGCGCTGATGCTGGCGCTGGTGCAGGCGAAGAGCCTCGGCGCGGTGCGGGTCGGCGTGCTGGCGACGGTCGGCGCCGCGGCGTTGGCGATGCTGTTCGTCCACGAGCGGCGGGCGGTGGAGCCGATGCTGCCGCTCGGCCTGTGGCGCCGGCGCGTGGTGGCGCTGTGCAATCTCGGCGGGTTTGGCGGCTCGGCGACGTCGATGGCGGTATCGGCGCTGCTGCCGACCTATGTCCAAGGCGTCATGGGCCAAAGTCCTGGGATCGCCGGGCTGGTGATCGCAGCCCAGTCGGTGAGCTGGATGTTCGCCGCGTTTGCCGCGGGGCGGCTGATGATCCGCACCTCGTACCGGCTGACGGCTTCGATCGGCGGCGCCTCGCTGGTGGTCGCGGCGGCAATGCTCGGGATGATGACCCCGCAAAGCCCGTGGCTGTGGCCCGCCGCCGCCGGCTTCATTTCCGGTATCGGGATGGGTTTTTGCAACACCACCTACCTGGTCGCGATCCAGGCTACGGTCGGATTTCACGAGCGCGGCATCGGCACCGGCTCGCAGATGTTCATGCGCATGCTCGGTATGTCGGTAGGCGCCGCGGCTTACGGCGCGATCCTCAATTTTGGCGTCGACCGACTGCTGCCCGGCTCGGCAGCACTCGTCAACCGCATGCTCGACCCCAACACCCGGGCCAGCCTCGGCATCGATAATCTGGCGCGTCTGGCCGACGCGGTCGGCGCCGCCGCGCACGGCGCGTTTCTGCTGGCGGTGGTGATTGCGATCGTGACCCTGATCGCAACGATGGCGCTGCCGACCCGGCTCAGTCCGGTGCGCCCGGGGCCGTGATCGGAAGCC
Organism: Alphaproteobacteria bacterium; assembly: GCA_019241915.1. Taxonomy (GTDB): domain Bacteria; phylum Pseudomonadota; class Alphaproteobacteria; order ATCC43930; family CGMCC-115725; genus DATARH01. The sequence goes on along the minus strand of JAFAWI010000084.1, from coordinate 2,044 downwards.
GGCGTAGGGCGGATAAGCGCAGCGTCATCCGCCAAATGCCGTTCCGATTGTCGGCGGAAAGCGCTGCGTTTTTCCGCCGTACGCTTCGGTGCCGCTGGCCAGCCGGGTGTAGGGCGGATGAGCGCAGCGTCATCCGCGGTTATCCGGAACAAGATGCGGCGGATGACGCCCGGCTTTCGCCGGGCTTTTCCGCCCTACGCTTCGGTGCCGCCGGCCAGCGCCGATTTGTAGGCCCGCACCGCCGTCTGCCAGCCCATCTTTAGCGCATCCGCCGTCAGCTCGTGGCCGATCGAGGCTTCGGCGAGGTTGGGCATCGCCGCGACCAGCGTCGGCAGGTTATCGAGGTTGAGGTCGTGCCCGGCATTGACGACGAGACCGCGCTGCCCGGCGCGCGCGGCGGTGTCGCCGCACGCCTTCAACCTGGCGCCGGCGTCGCCGGTGCGGAACGCGGCGGCATAGCTGCCGGTGTAGATTTCGACGCCGTCGGCGCCGGTGCCGGGCACGCGCTCGACCACGTTCGGGTCCGGGTCGATGAACAGGATCGCCCGCGCGCCGAGCTTGCTGAGCCGCGCCACCGCCGCGGTGACCAGCGGCGTGTCGCGATTGTCGAGTTTCCAGCCTTCTTCCGAGGTCAGCACCCCGGGCCCGTCCGGCACCAGGGTGCACTGCTCGGGCCGCACCGCCTCGCAGATCGCGAACAGCCGCTCGTCCGGATAGCCCTCGATGCTGAGCTCGCAGGCCGGCCGCCAGTCGTGCATCAACGCCGCCAACGCCGGCACATCGCCGCCGCGGATGTGGCGCTCGTCAGGGCGCGGGTGCACCGTGATGCCCTGCGCGCCCGCCTCATAGGCAAGGCGCGCGAACTCAAGCAGGTCCGGCACGCCGGTGCGGCGCGAATTGCGCAGCAGCGCGATCTTGTTGAGGTTGACGCTGAGCCTTGCCATGACCTGCATCCGCAATCGAATTGACGTGCCGCCGCTTTGCTTGTCGTCGCGGCGCAGGCCGTGACCGACGATGCCGTCGCCGGCGCACGCCGGACGTGGATACCGGCCTTCGCCGGTATGACGGCCGACGCGATCGGCTACTATAGTGGAAAAAGCCGCGCTCGCAGGAGGATGTGCCATGGCCGTGATACTCGGCACCGATGGGTATCGCTACGAGGTGCAGGACAACTGGGCAAAGCTGCCGCCCGACATGGAGTTCAACGCCGACGTCGCGGCGGTCGGCGTCGACGCGCACGACAACGTCTATGCCTTCAACCGCGGCAAGCATCCCATGTGCGTGTTCGACCGCGGCGGCAATTTGCTGCGCACCTGGGGCGAGGGCGTGTTCCTGCGGCCGCACGGCGTGTTCATGGCGCCCGACGGCACGATCTGGCTGACCGACGACGGCGACCACACGGTCCGCCAGTGCACGCTCGACGGCAAGGTGCTGCTGACCATCGGCGTCCCCGGCAAGGCGGCGCCGTATATGTCGGGCGAGCCGTTCCACCGCTGCACCCACACCGCGATGTCGCCGGACGGCGACAGCGTCTATGTGTCGGACGGCTACGGCAATTCGCGCGTCCACAAATTCACGCTCGACGGCAAATTGCGCATGTCGTGGGGCGAGCCGGGCACCGATCCGGGGCAGTTCAACATCGCGCACAATGTCTGTTGCGACCCCGACGGCTTCGTCTATGTCGCCGACCGCGAAAACCACCGCGTCCAGGTGTTCGACGGCAACGGCAAGTACGAGGGGCAATGGAACAACATGCACCGCCCGTCCGGCCTCTACCTCGAACCCGGCAAACAAGGCCGCATGTACATCGGTGAGATCGGCCCCGATATGGCGGTCAATATCGACATCCCCGGGTGCGGCCCGCGCGTCAGCATCTATGCGCATGACGGTGCGCTGCTGGCCCGGCTCGGCCACGAGCATGCCGGCCTCGCCACCGGGCAGTTCATCTCGCCGCATGGGATCAGCGTCGACAGCCGTGGCGACATCTACGTCGGCGAGGTCAGCTATACCAATTGGGGCCGGCGCGTGCGCGCCAGGGGCGAAC
>JAFAWI010000082.1 GCA_019241915.1 Alphaproteobacteria bacterium | reverse complement strand
CGTGCTGATGGGCAAATTGGCGACCTGGGAGTTCGCCAATGGCGGGCCGAGCTTCGACCTGCCGTGGCCGCCGGCGCGCAACCCGTGGGACCGCGAGCGCCTGCCCGGCGGTTCGTCGAGCGGCCCCGGCGCCGCGGTCGCCGCCGGGTTTGTCGCCGCCGCGATCGGCACCGATACCGGCGGCTCGATCCGCGGCCCCGCCGCGCTGTGCGGCATCGCCGGGCTCAAGCCGACCTACGGCCGGGTCAGCCGCCGCGGCGTCTTCCCCAACACCTTCACGATGGACCATATCGGCCCGATGACCCGCAGCGCCGAGGACATCGCGCTGATGCTCCAGGTCATCGCCGGCTTCGATCCCGCCGACCCCGGCAGCGAGGACCTGCCGGTGCCGGATTATGCCGCCGCGCTGGACGGCGGTGTGAAGGGTCTGCGCCTCGGCCTGGTCGAGGGTTGGCACGACGCGCCCGGCGCGCATCCCGACCTCGGCCCGGCCATCGCCGCGGCCGTATCGATGCTGGAGCGGCTGGGCGCCGTGGTCGAGCCGCTCAAGCTGTCGAGCCTGCGCGACTACACCGATTGCAAAACAACGATCTCGATCGCCGAACTTTACACGATCCACGAGCGCGACCTGCGCAGCCGGCCGCAGGATTTTGGCCGCATCCTGCGCAACCGCATCCTGCCCGGCGCGCTGATTCGCGCCGAGGATTACCAGGCCGCGCTGCGCTGGCGCAGCCATTTGGCGCGCGAGCAGTTCGCCGCGCTGACGCGGGTCGACGCTCTCATCACCGCCGGCGCCCGCAACATCGCCGAGCCGGCGCAGCCCGACCGCGCCGACGCGCTCGTCGCCTCGCCCAGCATCACCATGCCGTTCAGCGTCAGCGGCATCCCCGCAATCGCCATCCCATGCGGCTTCAGCCGCGCCGAAGGGATGCCGCTGTCGCTGCAGATCGCCGCCGCGCCGTTTGCCGAGACCACCGTGCTGCGCCTCGCCCACGCCTACCAGCAAGCCACCGATTGGCACCGCCGCCACCCGGAATTGGGCTGATCCATGGAATGCCTGCCTCTCAGCCCCTCACCCGCAGCCCCTCGCCCGCTGGCGGGGAGAGGCAGGGACCCACGCCGCAGGCGTGGGAGGATGAGCGGCAGCCGCCACAAATGGCCGCGAAGGGGAAGAAGCCAATGCGTGATGATCTGAGCCATTTGCCGCCGGCGACCCGGGCCGAGATCGAAGCGATGCTTGCCCGCGCCGGCATCGCGCTCGACCGCAAGATGCTCGACCAGTTTGTCGCCGCGTGGCCGCAATTCGAGGCGATGGTGCGCCGCCTGCCGCGCGGCTTCGGCTATGCCGACGAGCCGGCGCACACCTTCCGCCCGACCCGCCTCGCCGCGGGGTGAGCGCCGGTTTGGCGCGCGCCGTGCAAGGTTGTTCGCGCTACGGCGGTCGCGGCGCACGATGAGCGGTTTCGTCCTCGACGAATACGATCCGGGTGGTTTCTACTGCGAGATGCTGCGCTGTGCGGCGACCGCCGAGCTGCGCGACCGCCTCGCGCGGCTGCCGATTGCCGAGTTCAAGCGCCGCGCCGAAGGGGCCGAGCAGGCGCTTTACCGGCTCGGGATCACCTTCACCGTCTATTCCGACAGCCAGGCGATCGATCGCATCCTGCCGTTCGATGCGATTCCGCGCGTGCTGCCGTCCGCTGAGTGGGACCTGATCGAGCGCGGCGTCGTGCAGCGGGTGACCGCGATCAACCTGCTGCTCGACGACCTCTACCAGCATCAAAAAATCTTCAAGGATAGGGTGTTGCCGCCCGACCTGATCCTCGGCAACCCGAACTGGCGGCCGCCGATGTGCGGGTTCAAGGTGCCGCATAACGCCTACGTCAACATCTGCGGCACCGACATCGTGCGCGACGACAAGGGCGTCTTTCGCGTCCTCGAGGACAACGCCCGGACCCCGTCCGGGGTCAGCTACGTCATCGAAAACCGCCACATGATGCTGCGCTCATTCCCCGATCTGGCCGACGAGATCGGGCTGCGTTCGGTCGAGGAATACGGGATGCGGCTGGTCGCCGCGATGCGCGAGATCGCCCCGGCCGGGCGGCCGGACCCAAAGATCGTGCTGTTGTCGCCAGGCACCTACAACTCGGCCTATTTCGAACACGTCTTTCTCGCGCGCGAGATGGGGGTGCCGCTGGTCGAGGGCCGCGACCTGTTGGTCGAGGACGACCGCGTCTATATGCGCACCACCGGCGGCAAGGCGCGGGTCGATGTGATCCACCGCCGGATCAACGACGACTTTCTCGACCCCGAAGTGTTCCGCCCCGACAGCGCGCTCGGGGTTCGCGGTCTGATGCGTGCCTATTTTGCGGGCAATGTGGCGCTGGCCAATGCAATCGGCACCGGCGTCGCCGACGACAAGGCGGTCTACGCCTATATGCCGCGGATCGTCCGTTACTATCTCGGCGAGGACGCGATCCTCGACAACGTCGAGACCAATATCTGCCGTGAACCCGCCGCGTTGCGCTACACGCTCGACAATCTCGACCGGCTGGTGGTCAAACCGGTCGGCGAGGCTGGCGGCTACGGCATCACCATCGGTCCGCACGCGACCAGAGCCGAATTGGAGGAGTGCCGCGCCAAGCTGGTCGCCGACCCCGCCAACTATATCTCGCAGCCCTGCATCAACCTCTCGGTGTCGCCGACCCTGGTCGACGGCGCGGTCGCGCCGCGCCACGTCGATTTGCGCCCGTTCGCGATCACCGGCGAGAATACCTGGGTGCTGCCCGGCGGTCTGACCCGCGTCGCGCTGCGCCGCGGCTCGCTGGTCGTCAACTCGTCGCAGGGAGGCGGGTCGAAAGACACGTGGGTGCTTGAGTAGCGCACCGCTCCTCGTCCGCTATGCCGAATGCGTGTTCTGGATGGCGCGCTTTGTCGAACGCGCCGAGAACCTCGCCCGTATCCTCGAAGTCCACGAAACCTATGCGCGGGACCGCAACGGCGCGCGCGACTGGTATGCGATCGTTCAGCTCAACGCCGACGAGGAATCGTTTTCGGCCAAGCACCGCGCCACGACCGCGCGCAACGTCATCGCCTTTTATCTGACCGACCAGGAGAACCCGACCTCGATCGTCTCGGCGATCCGCAACGCGCGCGAGAACGCCCGCACCGTGCGCCCGCTGGTTTCGACCGAAATGTGGGTTCAGCTCAATGTCTTCTACAACCGGCTTGCCGCGATCGACGATCGCGAGCTGACCCGCGGCGGGCTGTCGCGCCTGCTGACCGAGATCAAGGAAGGCTGCGAACTCTTCACCGGCGTCACCGAGGGCACGTTCTACCGCGATCAGGCGTGGTTCTTTTACCGGATCGGCCGCTACATCGAACGGGCCGACCAGACGACCCGCCTGCTCGATTCGAAGTACTACGTGCTGATGCGCGACGCCAGCGCCGCCAATGTCGTGAACACCGGCCAATGGCTGGCGCTGCTGCGCGCCGCCTCGGGCTATCACGCCTTTCGTCTGCTGCATCAGAGCGACCTGACCCCGTGGCGGGTCGCCGCGTTCCTGCTGTTCAATCCCAGCTTCCCGCGCTCGGTGCTGCTGTGCCTCAAGGAGATCGATGCCGCCGTCTCCGGCCTCAAATCGCGCTACAATCTGCGCGGCGGAAACGATGTCGCCGAGGGCCTCGACCAGCTGCGCGCGATTCTCGGAACGCGCTCGATCGAGCAGGTGTTGGCCGAGGGCCTGCACGAATTCATCGATTTTATTCAGCGCTACCTGATCGCGATCACGGACCGGCTCGGCGCCGCGTTTTTTGGCCATCCGCCGGTCGAAACAGCCCCCTGGCAGGGGGCGGAGTTATGGCCGCCCTATCCCGCTCCCGAACCCGACAGTTTGCAAATCCAGACCCCAGCCTGATGATCCCGGTATGAAGCTGATCACCGTCCGTCACGTCACCACCTACCGCTACAAGCAGCCGGTTTCGTTCGGCGAGCACCGGATGATGCTGCGGCCGCGCGACAGTTACGACCAGCGGCTGATCGAGGCGACGCTGTCGATCGAACCGGAGCCGTCCGAATTGGTCTGGATGCACGACGTGTTCGGCAACTGCGTGGCGATCGCGCGGTTTTCGGGGCGCGGCGCCCACCTGCGCTTTTCCAGCACGATCCGGCTCGACCATTCGCCGATGAACGCGCTCGAATTCCAGCTCGAGGAGTTCGCCCGC
>JAFAWI010000043.1 GCA_019241915.1 Alphaproteobacteria bacterium | reverse complement strand
CCTTTGGCCATCGGCCTGGGCGAAGGTGCGGAGCTGCGCCGGCCGCTCGGCATCTCGATCGTCGGCGGTCTGCTGGTGAGTCAAGCGCTAACGCTGTACACGACGCCCATTATCTACCTCTACCTCGACCGCTTTCGCCTGTGGGCGATGGGCCGCCGCGGCGGCGACCCTCGTTTCGCGCACGATGTGGCTCCCGAACCCGGCGAATGAAAGCCGTGCCAAGAGGAAGCCGGCGCCGCCTTGCTGGAGTGGCGTTCACTGTGGTCGCGGCGATCTCCGGTTGCACCGTCGGCCCTGACTATGTGCGGCCCGACGCGCCGGTCCCGCGAAACTACAAGGAGGCATGGAAGCCGGGGCCGGCTACGCCGGGCTGGCGCGAGACCCAACCGCGCGACGGCATCGACCGCGGCGCCTGGTGGTCGATCTACAACGACCCCGTGCTCGACGGGCTCGAGCGCCAGATCGACATCTCGAACCAGAACCTCAAGGCGGCCGAGGCAGCGTTCCGCGAGGCTGAGGCGACCGTCGCCGCAGCGCGCGCGCAATTTTTTCCGACCGCAACCGTGAGCGGCTCGGCGACCCGGTCGCGCGGCAGCGGCAACGGCGGACGGCAGGCCTTTGGCGGCGGCATCTCGAACCAATTCCAGGCCGTCACCAGCGCCAGTTGGGTACCGGATTTGTGGGGCGCGGTACGCCGCACCGTCGAAGCCGGCGTTGCCAACGCGCAAGCCAGTGCCGCAACCCTCGCCAATGTCCGGCTGTCGGCTCAGGGCCAGCTGGCGATCGCCTATCTCGAGCTGCGCACCGCCGACGAGCTGGCGCGGCTGCTGGAAGCCTCGGTGGAGGCCTTTACCGAAGCGCTTCGCATCACCCAAAACCAATACAACAGCGGCACGGCCGACCCGTCCGCGGTGGCGCAGGCGCAGGCGCAGCTCGACGGTACGCGGGCGCAACTCATTGCCACCGGCGCAACCCGCGCCCAGCTCGAACATTCGATCGCAACGCTGATCGGCAAGACACCAGCCGAAGTCGCGATCAAACCGACCGAAGGAATGATCCCGGTGCCGCTGGTGCCGTTCGAGGTACCGGCGGCGCTGCTCGAACGACGGCCCGACATCGCCGCCGCCGAGCGCACCATGCAGGCGGCGAACGCGCAGATCGGCGTCGACACCGCCGCGTTCTATCCCAACGTGACGCTGTCCGGAGACTACGGGGTCTCTGCGGAAATGCTGCGCAAGCTGTTCACCAGCCCGAGCCGCATCTGGTCGTTCGGCTCGACCGCCGCCGAGACCATCTTCGACGGCGGCGCGCGCAACGCGCAACTCGCGCATGACGAAGCGGCCTACGAGGCGGCGGTCGCCACCTATCGGCAGACGGTGCTGACTGCGTTCCAGCAGGTCGAGGACGAACTGGCGAGCGAGCGCGTTCTCGCCGAGGAAGCGGTGGCGCAAGATTCGGCGCTGAAGGCGGCGCGCGAAGCCGAGCGCGTGATCAACAACCAGTATCTCGCCGGCACGCAGGCCTACACGGCTGTGATCGTTGCCCAGAACACCGCTCTCGGCGACGCCGAAACCGCGCTCAACATCCGGCAGAACCGGCTCGTTGCGAGCGCCACGCTGATCGAGGCGCTGGGCGGCGGCTGGGATGCATCGCAGTTGCCGGGCGCCGACAAGATCGAGAGCGACGCGCCGCTCAACTTCAATCCGCTGCCGCCGATCTTCCCGGCCGAAGGCGCCGCGCTCAACCCGCCGCTGGCAAGATAGACGCGCGGCGCGCCGCTGTGCCTACAGTTTCAGCGCCCCGACATAACTGGTGAGATCGGTTTTTGCGGCATCCAGCGACGCGCTGATTTTGGCGGCGGAAGCGGTATTGGCATCGATCGCCGCCTCGGCCGATTTCAGCTTGTCGAGCGTCGATTTGCGCATCGAGGGGTCGTCCTTGAGCGTGGCGTAGTTGTCGCGCAGCCGCGACTCGTCGTCGGTGAGACGGCCGCGCTCCTCGTTGAGGCGGTCAAGTTCGGCCTGCTGGCGGGCGACTGTCTGCCGGCGCTGCGCCACCTCGCCGAGCGCCGCGCGCAGCCGCGGGTCGAGCTCCTTGGCAGCGGCATAGACGCCGAGGAGGTCGTCGCTGAGATCGGCCAAGCCGATCGACTCCTCGCGGGGCTCTTCCTCCACCGCAATCACGGTGCCGTTTCCCTTGGCGTCCAGTTCGGCGGGGATCCGATAGCCGGCGGCCGTGCGCTCCACATTCGCCGGTTCGACGAGCTTGAAGTCGCTCAGCTTCGCCTGCTCGATCATCAGGCGCGGCGGCGCGGCGCTCGCGGAGATTTTGTATGTCACGGTACGCCGACGCAGCCGCGTGAGGTGCATGACGCCTTGCGCAACGGTAGCTTTGACGATCGGCTGCTGCATCGAGTCGTCGGATGTGACCGTGACCTTGTTGTCGACGGCGTAGCTCAGCAACCGCTTCTCGCCGGTCGGAAACACGGCGAGCCGGGCATCGCCAAGATACTGCGCGCCCGCACGGGTCTGGTCGTAAAGCGTCAGCACGCCGGGCGGAAGCCCGGTGTCGGCGGCATTGGTCAACTCGATCGCGGCCAGCGGGTGCGATTGCGCCGTCGCCGGCTGATACAGATCGACGCGCGCGGCCGGCAGCTCGCGGTCGATCAGCGGCACGACCAGGCTTTGGCCGGCCGCGACATTGACCTTGTAGGGCAAGATAAACGCGACTTGCGAGGCGTTTTCCGCGGCGGCCGCTTGATCGATCTGCGCCGGGGGTGGCGCCGC
>JAFAWI010000693.1 GCA_019241915.1 Alphaproteobacteria bacterium | reverse complement strand
AGTTGCGGCTGGGTCTCCATCTCGAACTGCTCGGTGACCCGGAACAGCTGCGCCAGCAGCCGCGCAATCGAGATTTCGGCGAGCGGCCTGCCGAGGATCGGCTCGCCGATCGAGCGGGCCGCCTGGGCGAACTCGTCGACCGACCGGCCCTGCGGCACGTATCCGGCTGCGAAATGCACTTCGGCAACCCGGCGATAATCGCCGGTCAGAAAGCCGACCAGCATGTCCGCGAGGAAAAACCGGGTCTGGCGGTCGAGCCGGCCCATGATGCCGAAATCGACGACCGCGATCGCACCGCCCTCATCGACGAACATATTGCCCGGATGCAGATCGGCGTGAAAGAAGCCGTCGCGAAAAACCTGGTTGAAGAAGGCGTCGGCGGCGCGTCGCAGCAGCGTGTCGATCTCGTGACCGGCCGCGAGCAGTGCTGGCCGGTCGTCGATCCTGATGCCGGCGACACGGTCGATGGTGAGCACACTGCGGCCGGTGCGGCGCCAGTCAACCCGCGGTACGTGAAACCCGGCATCGCCGGCGAAATTTTCGGCCAGCTCCGACGCCGCGGCCGCCTCAAAGCGCAGGTCGATCTCGATCTCGACCGACTTTTCGAGAGTGCGCACGATCTCGATCGGTTTCAGCCGGCGCAGGGCGGGCTGGGTCCGTTCGATAAGGCCGCCGAGCCAAGCCAACAGTTCGAGGTCGCGGGCGAAGGCGCGGCTGATCCCGGGTCGCAGAACCTTGACGGCAACTTCCCTGCCCTCGCCGGTCACCGCGAAATGCACCTGGGCGATCGACGCCGCGGCTACCGGCGTGTCGTCGAAGGCCAGAAAGAGGCTGTCGAGCGTGCCCCCGAACTCGGCCTCGATCGCCGCCCGCGCTGCGCCCGCCGGAAACGGCGGCAGCCGGTCCTGCAGCCGTGCCAGGTCCGCCGCCACCTCGTCGCCAAGCAAATCGGCCCGGGTCGCCAGCATCTGGCCCAGCTTGATAAACGCCGGCCCGATCTCGTGAAACGCCGCCGCGAGCCGCTCGCCCGGCCGGCCGCCGCCGCGCCGGCGGAAGATGCGCGCGACGCGCAGCAGCGGCAGCGGCCCCCCCAGCGGTTCGAACAGGAAGAGCGCGTCGTGGCGCGCCAGCGTCATCGCGATGCCGGCCAGCCGCGCGGCGTGCCCGAAGCTGCGGAGGAAGGCGAACACGCGGCGCGGCTATATCCGCCAAGCGGAATGCAGCGCGACGATGCCGCCGCTCAGGTTGCGGTAGCCGACGCGGTCGAGACCGCACGCCGCAATCGTCCGGCACAGATCGGCTTGGCTCGGGAAACGGCGGATGCTATCGACCAGGTATTCGTAAGCCGCGCGGTCGCCGGCGACGACTTGGCCCATCAGCGGCAAAACGCGAAAACTGTAGAAATCGTAGAACGGCACGAGCCACGGCGCGACGACAGGCGCGAATTCAAGACAGAGAAACCGGCCGCCCGGCTTCAGCACACGCCGCGCCTCGGACAAAGCGCGCTCCAGTCGGGTCACGTTTCTCAGACCGAAGCCGATCGTGTAGAGGTCGACACTGCGATCACCGACAGGAAGTGCCTCGGCATCGCCGCAGGCCCATTCGAGACCGCCAAGCAACCCATCATCGATCGCTCGCGCCCGACCGATTTCCAGCATCCGCATATTAGCATCGCAGACCACGGCGAGACCGCCGCGCGTAGGGTCGAGCCGAGGCAAGGCCCGTCGCGCGATATCGCCGGTGCCGCCGGCGACATCGAGCATGCACTGGCCGGGTCGCGGTCGAAGCCAGGCGACGAGTTCCTGCTTCCAGCGGCGGTGCGCGAAGCCACTCATCAGGTCGTTCATCAGGTCGTAACGGCCCGCGACGCGGTCGAACACCGCGCGGACAAACGGCGCCTTGTCCCGCTCGGGCTCGCGCGGAAAACCGAAATCGCCTTCACCGCCGGCCTTCGGTCTTGTTGCTTTTTCGCGCATCGGTCAGAACGATAACGCTATTTTCGCCGGAGCGGCACCAACCGAAGCCGCGCTGTCCAAGCGTGAGACATGCCCGAACTGCCCGAAGTCGAAACCGTCCGCCGCGGTCTGGCGCTGAAAATGACCGGCCGGCGCATCGTCCACGCCGAGTTGCGGCGCCAGGATTTGCGGCGGCCGTTTCCGCCGATGCTGGCGCGCACGCTGACCGGCGCGAGGGTCGGCCGGCTGCGGCGGCGCGGCAAATACATTCTTGTCGAGCTCGACGACAACGGCACGCTGCTGCTGCATCTGGGCATGTCGGGCCGGATCACCACGGGCGATGCGAGTACACCGCATGCGACGCACGACCACGTGGTGTTGACGCTCGACGACGGAACGGTGGTGCGGTTCAACGATGCGCGGCGCTTCGGCTTGATCGACTACACGCGGCGCGGCGACGAAGAGGCCCACCCGTTGCTCGCCGGCATGGGGCCGGAGCCGCTCGTTCCCGATTTCGACGGCCGCTGCCTGGCGGCCAAGCTGGCCGGCAAGATGACGCCGATCAAGGCGGCGCTGCTCGACCAGAAGGTCGTCGCCGGGCTCGGCAACATCTATGTCTGCGAAGCGCTTTACCGGGCCGGACTTTCGCCTCGCCGGGTTGCCGCGACGGTAACCGGCGCGCGCGCCGAGAGGCTCGCCGCGGCGATCCGCGCCGTGCTCAACGAAGCAATCGAGGCCGGCGGCTCGTCGCTGCGCGACTATGTGCAGAGCGATGGCGAGCTTGGATATTTCCAGCATCGCTGGGCGGTGTACGGCCGGGAGGGCGAGCCTTGCCCCGGCTGCACCTGCGCCGAGGGCGTGCGGCGCGTCGTGCAGTCCGGGCGGTCGACGTTTTTTTGCGCGAAAAAGCAGCGCTGATGGAGTTGGCGATGAGCAACGAGCAGGAAAAGACGGTTCTTGTCGAGCGGCAAGGGCCGGTCGGCATCGTGCGGCTCAACCGGCCGTCGGCGCTCAACGCGCTGAACGCCAAGCTGATCGAAGAGCTTGGAGCGGCCCTCGACCAGCTCGAATTCGACACGGCGATCGGCGCGATCGTGCTTACCGGCAACGAACGTGCCTTCGCAGCGGGAGCCGATATCAAAGAGATGCAGGCTAAAACCTACATCGAGGCCTACACCCAAGATTTCATTACGCGCGGTTGGGAACGGGTCGGACAATGCCGCAAGCCGGTTATCGCGGCGGTCGGCGGATTTGCCCTCGGCGGCGGCTGCGAAGTGGCAATGATGTGCGACATCGTGATTGCCGCCGAGAACGCCAAATTCGGCCAGCCCGAGATCAATCTCGGCACGATGCCGGGGGCCGGCGGCACACAGCGCCTGCCGCGCTTTATCGGCAAGGCCAAGGCGATGGATCTGTGCCTTACCGGACGCCTGATGGATGCGCAGGAAGCCGAGCGCGCCGGGCTGGTCAGCCGCGTCGTGCCGGCCGACAAGCTGGTCGACGAGGCGATCTCGGTCGCGGCGCGCATCGCCGAGATGTCGCAGCCGATCGCGATGATGGTCAAGGAATCCGTCAACCGCGCTTTTGAGACCACGTTGGCCGAGGGTATTCGGTTCGAACGCCGGCTGTTTCACGCCACGTTCGCAACGGAAGACCAGAAGGAGGGCATGGCCGCCTTTTTCCAAAAGCGAAAGCCAAGCTTCAAGAACCGTTAGAGGGGCCACGGGCGGCGGTTGACGGCACAGCGCACCATCGATATAAGCGCGCTCTTTCGGCCCTGGCAGGCGAGCGATGCCGCATCATAAATCCGCGGAAAAAAGGCTTCGGCAAACCGAGAGACGAACGGCAGTCAACAAGGCGCGGTTGAGCCGTGTACGGACGTTCGTCAAGAAGGTTGAAACCGCAATCGACAGCGGCGACAAACAGGCCGCGCAATCGGCCTTGCAGGAGGCGCAGCCAGAGCTTCATCGGGCAACGACAAAGGGTGTGGTCCACCGCAATACCGTGGCTCGTAAACTTTCGCGTTTAGCGTCTCGAATCAACGCGTTGTAAGACGGATGCTGAGACGCACGAAACGGTCGTCGGCAAACCTGCAACGCCCGCAAAATTTCTGCCGAATCCGCCTTCGATCCTGTTGCCATCGATCCGTCATATAAGCTAAGTTTGTCGCACCGGAGCAAAATGACGCGGCTCCGGAACAAAACTGCCAACTTTTGCAAATACTTTGGAACAAAGACGGCTGCGCGGCAAACAACACGCGCGGGATAGGGAAAGTTCTGCCTGGAATCTCGAGCCGATTGTTTGTTCTGCATGGCTTAATCCCGGCAAGCAGCTTGGCGCACCTGTCGTGACAATACTTTGGTATTTTCAAGGGGGCGACATTGGTGGGGGAACGGACCGAAAGTGGCACGGCCGCGATACCGGCGGCTGCGATGGCGGATTGGAGCCGGGTGCTCGATCGTCTGCGGCGTGAATTGGGGGAGACCGCTTACCGCTCGTACTTCCGGCTGATGACAGTGGAGCGCATTGCCGGCGGCGAAGGCGTGATTGCCGTGCCAACCCGCTTTCTGCGGAATTGGGTGGCAACCCATTACGCCGACAGGCTTTTGGCGGCTTGGCGCAGCGAGAACCGGGCTGTCAACCGGGTTTCCTTCATCGTCGATCCGCGCCACGAGATGGCGGACGAGAAGCCGTGCGAGGCAACCGACCCGGCCCGCGGCCAGCCGATTGCCGATGGCGGTACCGCGGTCGAGATCGCGGAAGACAAGGGTTATCTCTCGGGGCCGCTCGATCCGCGGCTGACGTTCGAGAACTTTGTCGTCGGCAAGCCGAACGAACTGGCGCACGCCGCAGCGCGCCGCATCGCCGAAGCATGCGTGGCGCCGACGCATTCGGTGCCCTTCAATCCGCTTTTTCTGTACGGCGGGGTCGGTCTGGGCAAGACGCACCTGATGCACGCCATCGCCTGGCACGTCCGAAATGAGGCGCCAGGCCGCAAGGTGATCTACCTGTCGGCCGAAAAATTCATGTACCAGTTCATCCGGGCGCTGCGGTTCCGCTCCACCATGGATTTTAAGGAGCAGTTTCGTTCGGTCGACCTGCTGATGATCGATGACGTGCAGTTCATCAGCGGCAAGGACTCGACGCAGGAGGAATTCTTCCACACCTTCAACGCGCTGGTCGACCAGAACCGACAGATCGTCATCTCGGCCGACAAATCGCCGTCCGATCTGGAGGGCCTCGAAGAGAGGATGCGTTCGCGGCTCGGCTGGGGGCTGGTCGCCGACATCCACCCGACAACCTACGAGCTGCGCCTCGGCATCCTGCAAGCGAAGTCCGAGCAGCTCGGCCTTCAATTGCCGCCGAAAATCATGGAGTTCCTGGCGCACAAGATCACCTCGAACGTACGCGAACTGGAGGGCGCACTGAACCGCATTGGCGCGCATACCCAGTTGGTGCGGCGCGATCTGACGCTGGAGACCGCGCAAGAGCTGCTGCAGGATCTGCTGCGCGCCAACGAGCGGCGAGTGACGATCGACGAGATTCAGAAAAAAGTCGCCGAGCACTTCAACGTCAAGATGGCGGAGATGACGTCGAGCCGGCGTGCCCGCGTCGT
>JAFAWI010000578.1 GCA_019241915.1 Alphaproteobacteria bacterium | reverse complement strand
ATCGACGACCCCGGCTCGCAATTCGTGCCGGTGTGGCGCAGCCAGAACCTGGTGCTCGACCTGACGGACGCCGAGCCGCGCGCGATCGTCTTTGGCGCGGGCCATGCTGTGGCCTTGCTCGGCGACGATGACGCCGAGGTTCATCTTGCGCAGGGCCGCATTGTGTTCCTCGGCGAGATCGAGGCGCGCGCGCATTTCGCGCTCGACCTGTCGGCGCACGAGACGCCGCTCGACCTCGCGTCGCCCGCGCTGGCCGCGAGCGGTATCGCGAGCGACGGCGCGCGCTTTGCCGACCTGCGCCAGCTCGCCGGCCGGTTGGCGCGGCACGAGGGGGCGCTGCTTGCCTTAGCTCGCGCGATGGTGTGGTGGCACTCGCGGCACCGCTTCTGCGGCCTGTGCGGCAGCCCGACCTTGTCGGAGGAAGCCGGCCACATGCGCCGCTGCACCAACCCCGACTGCAAGACCATGCACTTCCCGCGCACCGACCCGGCCGTGATCATGCTGGTCAGCGACGGCGAGCGCGCGCTCCTGGGCCGCAACAAGAACTTCCCGCCGGGAATGTATTCGACGCTCGCCGGCTTTGTCGAACCGGGCGAGAGCCTGGAAGATGCGGTGGCGCGCGAGGTGCGCGAGGAGACCGGGGTCGAGGTTGGCCTTGTCACGTACCATTCGTCGCAGCCGTGGCCCTTCCCGGCCAACATCATGCTCGGCTTCCACGCCGAGGCGGCAACGAGCGAAGTCCAGGTCGATTACGGCGAGCTCGAAGACGCCAAATGGTTCGAGCGCGACTGGCTGCTGGCGCATGCCGACGACAATAGCTTCCGGTTGCCGCGCCTCGATTCGATCGCGCGCCGCCTGGTCGAAGACTGGCTGCATCGCCGCGCCGGCCCCGGCTCCACGTGAATTGTAGGGCGGATGAGCGAAGCGCTATCCGCCGGATCGGGCCATACCGATATTGATGGCGGAATGCGCTCCGCTTTTCCGCCCTACGATTTGAGCGGTGACGCGGCGGGCCGCTTGAGCACCGGGACCAGCAGCAGCCCGATCAGGAAGATGGTGCCGATCAGCAGCAGCACGTCGTTGAACGTCAGCACCAACGCTTCGCGTTGCACCGTCGCGGCCAGCATCTTGATCGCCGCCGGCCCACCGCCGCCGGTGAAATGCGGGTCGAACCGGCTCGTCTGCATGTCGAGGTAGTGCTGCACCGCGGGGCGCGCGGGGTTGACGTGCTCGATCAGCCGGTTCCAGTGAAAATGCACGCGGGAATTCATCACGGTGCCGAGCCCGGCGAGGCCGATCGCACCGCCGAGGTTGCGCATCAGATTGTAGAGCCCGGCGGAGCTGCGCAGCAGCTCGGGCGAGAGGCTGCCGAGCGAGATCAGATTGGCCGGCAGGAAGCAGAACATCAGTGCGCACCCGCGCACCATCTGCGGCACCAACAGCTCGCCGAAACTGGCCTGGTTGGTGAGCCCGGCAGTCAGGTACATCGACACCATGAACAGGCACAGGCCGATCGCCAGCATCATCCGCAGGTCGATTTTGCGCGCGACGATCGTGGTAAACGGCGACACGAGGATTTGCGTGCATCCGGTCACGACCACCGTAAGGCCGATCTGCAGGCTGGAAAAGCCGCGCACCTGGGCGAGGAAGAGCGGCACCACGTAGGTCCCGCAATAAAGCCCGATGCCGACGACAAAGCTGTACATCGACCCCAGGGCGAAATTGCGGATGCGAAAGGCGTGCAGGTCGACGATCGGCTGGCGGTAGCTCAGCACGCGCCACAGAAAGAGCGCGCCGGCGACCGCTGAGATCGCCGCGGCGCCGAGGATCGTATCGTCGGCGAACCAGTCCCAGCGCGGCCCCTCTTCGAGCGCGTACTCGAAGCAGCCGAGGAACAGCGCCATCAGCACCAGGCCGGGCAGGTCGAAGCCGCGCAGCAGCGACCAGTTCGGCTTGTCGACATCGATCAGCGTCCACACCACGCCGGCGACAAACACGCCCGGCACGATGTTGACGAGAAACAGCCAGTGCCAGGAATACGTGTCGGTCAGATAGCCGCCGACCGTCGGCCCCACGGTCGAGGACAGGTTGAGGATCAGCGAAATCACCACCATGACGACCGCGAGCTGGCGCGGCGGAAAGACCGTATAGACGACCGGGAACACGGTCGGGATCATCGCCCCGCCGAGAAATCCTTGCAGCACGCGGAACACCACCATCTCGCCGAGATCGGTGGCGCCGGCGCAGAGCGCGCTGGCGATCGTAAAGCCGATTGTCGAGGCAACGAACAGCACGCGCGTCGACATGAGCCGCGTCAGCATCCCGGACAGCGGGATCATCACCACTTCGGCGATGATGTAGGACGTCTGCAGCCAGCTGATCTCGTCGGGGCTGGCCGACAGCCCGCCCTGGATCTGGGTCAGCGAGCTGGTGACGATCTGGATGTCGAGGAGCGCCATGAACATGCCGAAGACCATGGCGAGCACGCCGATCCACTGACGCATTGACGCCGGCTGTATCGGTCTCGGCCGGGTGGCACCGGCCGGTTTTGCGGGCGGCGCGGGCGCGGCGGATTCAGGCGGTTCGGCAGATGCGGCGCCAGGACGGCGCAGCGGCGAAACCAGCGTCATCCGAGGCGGCCGCTCAACGCCCAGCGGCCGCGCGAGCCTGCGCCGCGCCGACGATCCCGCCATCGGCGACGTCGCCCGGGGCGCGGGTGTCGATCGTCACCACGACCGACAGGCCGGGCCGCAGCAGCGGCGCCAGCGGCCCATCCGCCGGCACCGCGATGCGGACCGGAACGCGCTGCACGATCTTGGTGAAGTTGCCGGTCGCATTGTCCGGCGGCAGCAGGGAAAACTCCGCACCGCTCGCCGGCGCGAAGCTCTCGATCCGCCCGCTGATGACCTCGCTCGGGTAGGCGTCGACCGTGATCGCGGCCGGCTGCCCCAGCCGCATCAAGGTCAGCTGCGTCTCCTTGAAATTGGCGGTCACGTAGACTTTCGGCAGCGGCACCAGCGAGAGCAGCTGGGTGCCGGGCTTGACATACTGCCCGATCTGACCGGCCCGATTGCCGACGATGCCGTCGGCGGGTGCGCGGATTACCGTGTTGTCCAGGTCGTTCTGAGCGAGCCGCAATGTGGCGCGCGCCTGACGCAGCCGCGCCTCTTCCTCGTGCCGTTGCGCCTCGATCACCGCCAGCTGCTGCTTCGCGGCGTCGAGCGCCGCCTTCGCCTTGGTCAGGTTTGCCGCCGCCTTTGAAGCGTCTGCCTGCGCCGTCTCGAAGCGCTGGCGCGTCGCCACCTCGCTGGTGATCAAAGAGGCGTAACGCTTCTGGTCGAGTTCGGCTCGGTTCACCTCGGCTTGCGCCGCGTCGATGTCGGCTGCGGCCTGGCCGATCATCGCTTCCTGCAGGTCGTGGCGCTTGCCGAACGTCGCGACCATCGCCTCCTCGCTTGCCACCGCAGCCTCGGCTTGCGCGACCTTGGCGGCGAAGTCGCGGTCGTCGATTGTGAACAGCACCTGCCCCGCCGTGACCTTCTGGTTGTCCTGGACGCTGACCTCGGCGATGTAGCCTTCGATTTTCGGGCTGATCAGCGAGATGTCGCTGGCGATGTACGCGTCGTCGGTCGATTGCTGAAAACGCCAGACGTGCAGCCACTGCCAGCCGCCGTAGACCGCGGCCGCTACCGCCAGGACCGCCACGCCAACCAAAGCCGTCCTGCGCATACCCGAAAAATCGCTTCCGCCGGTTAAATTAAACTGAACGGTTCAGTTCAGTCTTGCGCAACATGAAAGCGGCGGTACATGCTGTCAAGGATGAGCGCGAGCGATGCCGGCGTAGCTGCCGCGCCGACGGGCAAGGCCGAGAGCATCCTCGCCGCGGCGCAGCGGACCTTTCTGGCCAATGGCTTCGGCGCGGCCAGCATGGACGCGATCGCGCGCGAGGCGGGCGCCTCCAAGGCCACCCTCTACGCCTATTTTGCGAGCAAGGAAGAACTGTTTGGCGCCGTGGTCGCGCGCGAAAGCGAACGCTACGCGCGCGAATTTCCCGCCGGCGAACTCGATCCGCACGAGGTCGAAGCGTCGTTGACGCTGATTGCCGACCGCTTTTTGCGGTTGCTGTTGTCGCCTGAGGTGATCGCCATCAACCGCATCATCATCGGCGAAGTCGCGCGCTTTCCGGTGCTGGCGGAGGTGTTTTGGCGCGCCGGCCCCGAGCGTATCCGCGCGCAGGTCGAGGGTTTTTTGCGCCGGGCCGCCGCCGTCGGCAGCGTAGAAGTGCCCGACACGCGGCTCGCGGCCGAGCAGTTCACCTCGCTGGTCCGCGGCGAAATCCACCTGCAGCGGCTGCTTGGTCTCGGGGCCGCCGAACCCGATGCCATCGCCGCCGCGGCACGCGCCGCAGTCGCCACCTTTCGCAGGGCCTTTAGCGCGAAAGCCTAGGCAGCGACCGCGGCCGGTTTCTTGACCGGCGCGCGCGGGAGCATGGAGTCTTTCGGCTCGACCGCAATCAGCGCGTCGTCCGAATAGGGTGCCGGGTCGCGCTCGACCTTTTTGCGCAGCCGGTGCAGGAACAGGTAGTAACGGATCATCCTGACGTGCGTCGTCGCCACCTCGGCGACGCGCCGCGGGTAGAACACCAGCGGGTTTTCCAGCGGCAGCCCGGCCCGCCGCTGGCCGCGGATCTTGCGCCGGAAGAAGCCGCCCTGCAGCGGGTGCACCTTCTCCTGCATGAAGGTGAAATAGAACTGCAGCACGTGGTTCAGAATCCGCACCGGCTTGATGCCGCTCGCCTTGGCGCGGCGGAACAAGCGTTCGATGTGCTCGGGCGAGTAGTACAGCGCGAAGGCCTGGCGGTAGATGCCCTGCCAGTCCGCCGCGCTCATCGTCGGATGGCCGGTGGTGACGTGTTCGAGGTCGTACTTGTTCATGTCGGGGTCCATCCATACCCCGTCCTTGTCGAGGCGCTGGTGGTCGGCCGAACCGGGCAGCGGGGTCAGGATGAAAAATTCGAGGATATCGACCGGCAGCTCTTGCTGAACCGTACGGATGTCGCGCGCCAGCCGCTCCGGCGTGTCGTTGGGGAAACCGAGGATGTAGCCGGCATAGGTGATCACCTTGTGTCGGCGCCAGGCGAGGAACAGTTCGCGGTACTCGTGCACCCGGTTCTGTTTTTTCTTCGCCGCAAGCAGGTTGTCCGGGTTGATGTTCTCGAGGCCGATAAAGACCCGCGCACAGCCGGCGCGCGCCGCTTTCTCGACAAAGTTCGGGATGCGGTAGCACAACGTATCGACCTGAATGATGAACTGGAGGGTCAGCCCCTCCTCTTCGCGCATCTGGATCAGCCGGTCGAAGATTGCCTCCCAGTTGCGGTTGCGCGCGAAATTGTCGTCGGTGATGAAAAAGCGGAACACGCCCTGCGCCAGGTTCGCGCGCACCAGCGCCTCGACATCGTCGGCGCCGCGCCAGCGCGATTTGCGGCCCTGGACATTGATGATCGTGCAAAAGCTGCACTGAAACGGACAGCCGCGCCCGGCGTCGAACGCGCCCAAGGTCTGGCTGTAGCGCTTGAGCAGCTTGACCGGCAGGAACGGCGTCACCTGGCCCTGCAGGCCCGGCAGATCGTCCATGAAGTTGTAGATCGGCTGCAGGCGGCTATCGAAAGCGTCGGCCAACAGGTCGGCGAACCGCCCCTCGGCCTCGCCGGCAAACATTGTGACCCCGAGGTCGCGCGCCGCGGCGATGTCGGCCGGCAGGTCGGGCAGCATTGCCAGGCAGCCGGAAATGTGGAACCCGCCCATCGCGACCGCGATGCCGCGCGCGCGGAACTGCTCGGCGATCGCGATTGCGCGCGGAAACTGGTTCGACTGTACACCGACCAGGCAGACGAGACCGCCATCGGCGGCGGCGATGCGCCGCGCGATCTTCTTTACCGGGATGACCGTGTGGCACTCGTCGTAAGCGTTGATCTCGATCGCGACATCGGCGCCCAGCGCACGGTTCGCCGCGGCGTCCTGCGCAATCGCATAGAGACAGGCGAGCGAATTTGACGGGACCCACGAGCGGCCCCACTGGATCACATAGCCGTCGTCGTCGTAATGCGACGGCTTGATCAGCTCGACGACAAAGCGGCGCGCCCCCATGGCCCGCGAGTCTAGCTGTCGCGCAAAGCCCGCGAAAGCGATTAAATCGCGCCATGGCGACACCCGAACGGATGATCGGCCGCTCACTGCGGCGCTTCGAAGACGACCGGTTCCTGCGCGGACAGGGCCGCTTTGTCGAGGACATCGAGGCACCGGACCAGCTCCACGGCATCGTGGTGCGCTCGCCGCACGGCCATGCCCAGATCGACGGCATCGACGCCGCGGCGGCCCGTGCGCTGCCCGGGGTGCACGGCGTCTTTACCGGCGCCGATCTTGCCGCCCGAAATATCGGCCCGTTGCCCTGCATCGCGCAGGTTGCGACGGTCGGGCCGATGATCGTGCCGCCACGTTTCGCCTTCGCAATGGACCGCGTGCGCCATGTTGGCGATCCGGTGGCGTTTGTCGTCGCCGAGACCCGCGAGGTGGCGCGCGACGCGGCCGAGTTGGTCGATGTGCGCTATCGTCCGCTGCCGGCCGTGGTCGACGCGAGGGAGGCGCTGGCGCCGGCGGCTCCGCAGCTCTGGGATGAAGCGCCCGGCAATCTCTCCTACATCTTCGAG
>JAFAWI010000493.1 GCA_019241915.1 Alphaproteobacteria bacterium | reverse complement strand
TTTCGAGGTGCGAGCCGCCAATCAGCCTGGTCGACTGAATTTATCGCGACGGGTCGGGCCCGTCGACGCCGGAAGGCGCCTGATGCAAAACTTGTCGGTGACAGCCGATGGAGGCCGGAAGCGGAATCGAACCGCTGTACGCGGATTTGCAGTCCGCTGCATAGCCACTCTGCCATCCGGCCGACGGCGTGACCCGGCTGATATAGGCGCCGTGTCCGATCTCGGTCAAGTTGCCGACTGCGCACAAAACCCGCGCTCAAGCGTTGTCGCTCTGAGGCCCCGGTGTTGCCGTTGCGCGCCGGCCGCCCTATATTCGGCGAAGCGCGTAGCGCCATAAATCCAAACGTTTTTCTGGTTCTCGGTGGAAGGGTTGCAGGATGGCGCGGGTTACCGTCGAAGATTGCGTGTTGAAGGTGCCGAACCGCTTCGAGCTCGTGCTGGTCGCCGCGCAGCGTGCCCGCGAGATCACCGCGGGCGCCGAGTTGACGCTCGATCGCGACGACGACAAAAACCCGGTCGTCGCACTGCGCGAAATTGCCGACGAAGCGGTGCCGCTCGACCGCTTGCAGGACTCGCTGATCCGCGGGATGCAAAAGCATGTCGAAATCGACGAGCCGGAGGAGGCGCCGGAACTCGAGAGCAATCTCTTCGGCGTCGCCGAGGCGCTCGGGGTCGCCGGCATGGGCGAGGACATCGAGGAAGACGAGGTCGCCGAGGACGAGGAGTTGGCCGAGGACATGCTGTCGGTCGAGGACGAGGACGACGCCGGTCTCGCCGATCTGCCCGAGGAGCTGCCGGAAGAGCTGCCGGACGCCGATACGGAGAGCTTTGAAGACGACGCGCCCTGACATGCCGCCGCCGGGCCAGGCCCGCAATCGCCGGTTTGAGCCTTCGGCGTCGGCCCGGCCCTAGCTGAGAGGCCCGCCGCCCGATGATGCGGCAACCCGACCTTGTCGAGCTGGTCAAGGCCTACGACCCGAGAGCGGACGAGGCGGTGCTCAACCGCGCCTATGTCTATTCGATGAAGGCGCACGGCGCGCAGCTGCGCGAATCGGGCGACCCGTATTTCTCGCATCCGGTCGAGGTTGCTGGTCTGCTCGCCCGCATGAAGCTCGACACCGCGTCGATCGTCACCGGGCTGCTGCACGACACGGTCGAGGATACCGTCGCGACGCTCGACGACATCGAGCGGTTGTTCGGACCGGAGATTTGCCGGCTGGTCGACGGCGTCACCAAACTGTCGCGGCTCGAACTGCAGTCCGATCAGACCAAGCAGGCGGAGAATTTCCGCAAGCTGGTGCTGGCGATGTCGGAAGACATCCGCGTGCTGTTGGTCAAGCTCGCCGACCGGCTGCACAACATGCAGACGCTGCGCTTTATCAAGAATGCCGACAAGCGCCGGCAGATCGCGCGCGAGACGATGGACATCTACGCGCCGCTCGCCGAGCGCATCGGCATGCACCGGATGAAGGACCAGCTCGAAGATTTGGCCTTCGCCGAGCTTTACCCCGATGCGCGCGGCAGCGTGATGGCCCGCCTCGGCTTTCTGCGCGACCGCGGCGGCGACATCGTGGCGCGGATCACCGCCGAACTGACCCGCAAGCTGAGCGAAGGCGGCCTCACCGCCAGCGTCTCCGGCCGCGAGAAGTCGGCGTGCTCGATTTGGCGCAAGATGCAGCGCAAGGACGTGCCGTTCGAGCAGCTTGCCGACGTCATGGCTTTCCGCGTGCTGGTCGACGATGTCGGGCAGTGCTACCACGCGCTCGGCACCATCCATTCCGCCTATCACGTCGTCCCCGGCCGCTTTAAGGACTACATCTCGACGCCGAAGCCGAACAATTACCGCTCGCTGCACACCGGCGTGATCGGCCCCGAGCGGCAGCGCATCGAGGTGCAGATCCGCACCCGCGAGATGCACGAGGTCGCCGAACTCGGTGTCGCCGCCCATTGGATCTACAAGCAGGAAGCCGGGCGCACCGACGGGCCGCAGTACCGCTGGCTGCGCGAGCTGGTCGACATCCTCGAGCACTCTTCGCCCGAAGAATTCGTCGAGCACACCAAGCTCGAAATGTTTCAGGACCAGGTCTTCGCCTTTACGCCAAAGGGTGAGGTGATCGCGCTGCCGCGCGGCGCGACCCCGGTCGATTTTGCCTACGCCGTGCACTCGCAGATCGGCGACACCTGCGTCGGCGCCAAGATCAACGGCCGCCTGCTGCCGTTGCGCACCAAGCTCAACAACGGCGACCAGGTCGAGATCGTGACGTCGAAGGCGCAGACGCCGTCGCCGACCTGGGAAAGGTTTGTCGTCACCGGCAAAGCGCGCGCCCGCATCCGCCGCTACATCCGCACCCAGCAGCGCGCGCAGTACCTCGATCTCGGCAAGGCCATCGTGCAGAAGGCGTATCGCCAGGAGGGCCAGGAATTCTCCGAGCGCCCGCTGCAGCTGGTCTTGAAGCAGCTCAACTGCGCCACCACCGACGATCTCTATGTCGCCGTCGGGGAGGGCATCCTCACCGGCCGCGAGGTGGTGAACGCTGCGTTTCCGCACGCGCCCGACGCCGCCAAAGACAAGGTCGTGCCGCTGTCGCGCGCTCGCCGCCGCAGCACCGGCAAGGACCAGGCGGTCTCGATCCGCGGGCTCATCCCCGGCATGGCGCTGCATTTCGCCGGCTGCTGCCACCCCTTGCCCGGCGACCGCATCGTCGGCATCGTCACCACCGGCAAGGGCGTGACGATTCACACCATCGATTGCGACACGCTCGAAACCTTCAACGACGAGCCGGAACGATGGATCGACGTCGCCTGGTCGAGCGACGAGGCAGAGTCGGTGCATGTCGGTCGGATCAACGTCACGATCGCCAACGAGCCGGGCAATCTCGGCAGCCTGACGACGACGATCGGCAAGCAGGGCGGCAATATCAGCAACCTCAAGATCACCAACCGCTCGCAGGATTTCTTCGAGATCATGGTCGACATCCAGGTCGCCGACGTGAAGCAGCTGTCGACGATCATCGCGGCATTGCGCGCGACCCCCGTTATCAATTCGGTCGAACGCGCGCGCGGCTGAACGGCGGCTCCGCGTGATCATCCTCGGCATCGGCAGCGACCTGATCGACATTCGTCGCATCGAGAAGACGATCGAGCGCTACGGAGACAAATTTCTCGA
>JAFAWI010000409.1 GCA_019241915.1 Alphaproteobacteria bacterium | reverse complement strand
AAGCTGCGCAAGCCTGGCGGCCAGCGCGGCGATGCTCGCATCGTCGCTGAGGCTGAGGAGCGGCAGGTCGAGGCGCAGCCGCTGCTCGGCCGCCAAGCGCAGTTCGAGAGTCATCAACGAGTCCATGCCGAGCTGCACCAGCGGCCGCTGCCGGTCCAGGGCCGGCCCGTCCAGTCGCAGGATGCGGCCAACTTCCTCGGCGATGACGCTCTCGATCGCCGCGGTCCGCGCCGGCGCCTCGAGACCCTCGAGGCCCGGGTGCGCCGGCCGGTCAACCGCACCGGACCCGCCCGCGGTTCGCAGATCGTTGAAAAACGGTGCGGCAAGGCTGGGCAACGCGGGCAGCGGCGGGCCCCATTGAAGCTCCGCCAGCGCAACGGCAGCCTGCCCGCGCGCCGCGATCGCAGGCATCGCTGCGAGCGCCGCCGCGGCCGGCACGGCGTGGACGCCGAGGCGGCTTGCCAACGCCTCGCGTACGGCCGGCCGCTCGGCAAGGCTTCCCGCATCGGCGATCGGGCCCCAGGCGATCGCCAGCGCCGGCCGCCCGGCGCTGCGGCGCTGTCGCGCCAGCGCTTCCAGCGCGTGGTTCGCCGCGGCATAAGCGCCCTGTCCAGGCGCGCCGACCAGCGCGGTCGCCGACGAAAACAGCCAGAACAGGTCGAGCGGGTCGTCGCGCGTCAGGCGGTCGAGCATTATCGCGCCGCCGAGCTTCGCCGCGAGCGCGGCCGCCGCGGCGGCGGGGGTGAGATCTGCGGCCATGCCGTCGCAGGCCGCATTCGCCGCATGGACGACGCCGCGGATTGTCCGGCCGCTGCTGCGCAGGTCGCCGAGCAGCCGCGACAGCGCGGCCCGGTCGCTGACATCGGCGGCATGGATACTGGCAGTGGCACCGAGCGCCTCCAGCTCGGCGGCGCGCGACGCGGCGCCCGGCGTCGCGCTGCCGCGGCGGCCGACCAGCGCGAGATGCCCGGCACCGTGCTCGGCGAGAAAACGCGCCGCGGCAAACCCGAACCCTCCGATTCCGCCGGTCACGAGGTAACAGCCGTCACCGCGCAGCGCCAGATCCGCGGACGGCGCCACCGCGATCCCGGCATTGCCGTCCGGCGTCAGCACCAGCTTGCCGATGTGCTGCGCGGCCTGCATCGTGCGAAACGCCTCGCCGATCTCGGCGAACGCCAGGGGGCGGTGCGCCAGCGGCCGGATGTCTCCGCGCTCCAGCGCGGTTGTCAGCTCCGCCAGCAGCGCCGCCGCGAGGGCCGGCTGCTCGGTTGGCAAGCGGTCGATGTCGACCGCGAAGTACGAGACGTTTTCGCGCAGCCGGCGGGTCGGCAAGCGTGCGCCTTCGTAAAAGCCGCGCTTGCCGAGCTCGACAAACCGCCCGAACGGCTTGATCAAGTCGAGGCTCGCCTCCATCGCCTCGCCGTGCAGCGAATTCAGCACGACATCGACACCGGCGCCGCGGGTCGCCTCGCGCACCGCGCCGACAAACCCGAGATCGCGCGAATCCGCGACGTGGTCGGCGCCCGCGAGCCGCAGAAATGTCCGCTTCTCCGGCGCGCCGGCCGTGGCGATCACCACCGCGCCGCAGCGCTTGGCGATCTGCAGCGCCGCGAGGCCGACACCGCCCGAAGCGGCGTGGATCAGGACGCTTTCGCCGGGCATCAGCCGGGCCAGCCGGCGCAGCGCATAGATCGCGGTGACGAAGGCGGCCGGCATTGTCGCCGCCGCGGCAAAGGACAGCGCCGGCGGCATCGCGGTCACCATCCCGGCGCGCGTGACGACGCGGCTGGCGAGCGCCGCGGGCGCGAAGCCAAAGACCCGGTCGCCGACCGCGATGTCACCCACACCGGCTCCGAGCGCGGTGACGACGCCGGCGCATTCGAGACCGAGCGCGGCGCCGGCAAAGCCGTCGGCAAGCGCTTCTTCGGGGAGCATGGCGGCGGCGGTCATCACATCGCGGAAGTTGAGTCCCGCGGCGCGCACGTCAATCGCGATCTCGCCGGAACCGGGCGCTCGGGCCGCGGCTTTTTCCCAGCAGAGCCGGTGGAGCCGACCCGGATGCGGCGCGGTTGCCATAACGCCGTCACCGGCGGCCGCGGGCACCGGCGGCAGGCCGCGCCGCAACCGCAGCACGTGGCGGCCGGCG
Organism: Alphaproteobacteria bacterium; assembly: GCA_019241915.1. Classification (GTDB taxonomy): domain Bacteria; phylum Pseudomonadota; class Alphaproteobacteria; order ATCC43930; family CGMCC-115725; genus DATARH01. The sequence goes on along the minus strand of JAFAWI010000409.1, from coordinate 4,151 downwards.
CCGGTCCAGACGATTTCGTTGTCGTCGCCGGCGGCCGCGGCCTCGGCCACGACATGCGCCGCCTGCTCGCGCGGCGTCAGCTCGGGCGGCAGGTCGAGCAGGTACAGGCTGAGGCCCGGCGTCTCGTTGCGCAGGGTGCGGGCGAAGCCCCATGCCGCCGCGCCGGCCAGCCCCGCATCGCCGGTCCCGTCGTGCGCGCCCCGCGTCACCAGCCACAGCGGAACCTGTCGCGCCGCCGCGTGCGCCGCACGCGCGGCGAGTTCGGGCAGCAGCGCCGCGGTACCGTCGATGCCGGATTCGCGTCGCTCGATCGCAACGACGATGCCGCCGCTTTCATCCGGGTCGTCTGCCAGCGCCCGTTCGCCGGCGAGCGCCGCGCGAAGTGTCGCGTCGCCGACAACGTCGAGGCGCGGTAATGCCGGCGGCGGTCGCGTCGCCGCGGCCCGAACGCGCCCCCAGGCGATTTCGACAGGCCATGGATCGGCGGCAAGCCGGGCCGAGCCGATCGCGGTGAAACCCGCTGCCGCCAGCCGCGAGCGCGGCTCCGGCCGCTCGCCGAAGACCAGATCGCGCAGCGGGTTGGGCTGCGGCACCGCCAGCAGAACCAGCCCGCCCGGCGCCAGCCCGGCGCGCAGCGACATGAGGTCGTCGGCATCGCCATCGAGCGAGACCCCGACATCGCAGGTCTCGTCCGCGGCCGGCCACCACGGCGCTCCTTCGCGCGATACCCGCAGGCTCGGCGGCGCGCGCACGCGCAGCGGCCGCGCCGGCGGCCAGTCGCGTGCCAAGGCCTCCAGCACCGCCCGGACCGTGGCGTTTGCCCGCGGCGCCGACGGCGGGGTTCGGCGCAGCGCGGCGCCGACCGCCGAACCGGTTTCGAACGGCACGCCGTCGCGCAGCATCGCCGGCAGCCGCTCGCGCAGCGCCGCGGCCAGCGCCAATTCTCCCGCCAGCTCCGGCGTGTCCGCCAGGATCGAGCGCCACAACGCATCGACGGCGGGCAATTCGTCGGCAGCGGACAGTCGCCAGCCGCCCGCATCGTCGCCGGCGGCGCCGAAGCGGCGCAGCATATCCAGCAGCCGCCGGTGCAGCGGCCGGGCGGACAGCGCCGGCGGCGTCGCCCCGAGCGCGTCGATCGCCTCGAACGCGATCGACGCCAGCAGCGCCTCGAACAGCAGCACTGCGGGTGCTGCGCCCGCCGCTCCGGCAGCGTCGCGCCCGGCAACATCGCGGACAATGTCTCTATCCGGTCGAAGACAGCTGCTTCCGACAGCGGCTCCAGCGGCGCCGGAACCAGATCGACCCGCAGGCAGTGCTCGGATGCGGAAGCATGGCGCGGCGCTTCGATCCGCATAAACCCGCAGCCGACCAAATCCGCCACCGCCGCGCCGGCGCGGTCGTAGAGGGCGATGTCGGCGATGGCGCTCCGCGCGCCGCGGCGCGTCAGGCGCAGTTCGGCGCGGTGCGGCAGCCGCCCGAACGGGGCGAAGGCGCGCATCCACTCAAAGCGGCGCGGCAATAGCAGGTCGGGCGCCGCGCCCGGCTCCTCCGCGGCCAGCAGCGCCAGCATGCCCTGCAGCGCACCGTCCAACAGCGTCGGGTGGATCAGGTAGTCATCCGCGGCGGCGTCCGCGACCGCTAGCCTCGCCGTCGCGCGAGCGCCGTCGATGCCGATCTCGATCACCGTGCGGAACGGCGCACCGTAGTCGAGGCCGTGCCGGGCGGCGCGGCGATAGATGGACTCCGCCGGCATCGTCGTCATGCCGCCGCCGCGGCTGTCGGGCGGCAGCAGGCGCTCGCCGCGGGCCGCGGCGAGGCTGCCGGTGGCGTGCAGCGCCAGCGGCTCGTCGGCAAGCCGGACGCGGCTCGACAGCCGCCATGTGCCGTCCGGCTGCACGGCAAACCGCGTCTCGCGCGTTTCGTCGCCGAGCGTCAGCGGGTGCACCAGCTCGACCTCGCGCACGTCGAGCGCCGCGGCGGCCGGATGCGCCGCGTGCGCAGCAGCGAGCGCCATCTCGATCGCCGCCGCCGCCGGCAGCACGGGCGTACCCTCGACGCGGTGGTCGGCGAGCCACGGCAGCAGTGCCGTGTCGAGATGATTGCGCCAGCAGGTTTCGGCCGGCGCGACGCGAAACCCGAGCAGCGGATGGTCGAAAGGCGGGTTCACCAGATCGGCCGCTTCCGCGGTGCGGCGAAACCAGTAGCGTTTTCGCTGCCATGGGTAGAGCGGCAAGCCGCGCAGCTCCAGCTCCCCGGCAAAACAGGGGGCGCCGGCGATGTCCTGGCCGGCGGCATAGAGGCGGGCGGCGACCGACGGCAGCGGATCGCCCGGCGCCGCAGCCCGCGCCAGCGCGGCGAGGACTTGGCCCTCGGTTCCGGCGTCGTGCAGGCCCTCGCGCAGGTAGGCCTGCAACACCGGTTGCGGCCCGATTTCGAGGAAGCATCGGAAGCCGCCGGCGATCAGCGCGGCAAGCGCATCGGCAAAGCGCACCGGATCGCGCACGTTGCGCCACCAATGCTCGGCATCGACGGCACCGAGCGGCCCGCCGGTCACGGTGGAGACGAGGCCGCCGTCCGGCCGGTCGGCCGTCATTCCCGAGAGGTCGGCGATCAGGCCCGGCCGGATCGGGTCCATGGCCGCGGAGTGGAACGCAAAGTCGAGGTCGAGCGGGCGCCAGGCGGCGCCGCGCTGCCTGGCAGCCGCGCCCAGCGCGGCGATGGCGTCGGCGGCGCCGGCAACGGTCACCGATCGCCGGCTGTTGACCGCCGCGATTTCGACGGCGACGCCGGCGTCGGCGATCAGCCCGCTCGCCGCGGTTTCGCCGAGCGCCAGCGCGGCCATTCGGCCCGCGCCGCGGGTGCGCTGCTGGTGCCGGCTGCGCACCGCGACGATACGCGCCGCCGCATCGAGGCTCAGCAGGCCGGCGGCCCAGGAGGCGGCGATCTCGCCGACGCTGTGGCCGGCAAAGCCGCTCGGCGCCGCGCCGTGTACGCGCAGCGCCGCGGTCAGCGCGACCTGGATCGCAAACAGCGCCGGCTGCGCGATGTCGGCGCGGCGCAGTTCGTCTGCGGTCAGGCCGCCGGCAATGCGCGCCGCCACCGACCAGCCGAGCTGTGGGGCAAGGGCGGCATCGGCATTCGCAAGCCCCTCCCGGAAGGCGGCGCTGTGCTGCCAGGCCGGTTGCCCCATGCCGGCGAATTGCGCGCCGTTGCCCGAATAGATGAAAGCGAGCCCGCCGCCAGGGACTTTTGGCATCTCGCCGCAGAGGCTCCCGCGATGGACGGCGGGATCGCCGGCACCGTCGAGAAAACGGGCGAGCCCGCCGGCGAGATCGGCGCCGCATACCGCCAGCCGGTGCGGGTGATGGTCGCGCCGCCGCGCGGCGGCGCGCAGCAGCGGCGGCCAGCGCGCCGCAGGGGTCGCGGCGAGCGTCGTCCGCCACGCGGCGGCAAGGTGACGCAACGACTCCTCGGTGCGCGCCGAGATCAGCAGCGGCGGCAACGTGGTCTCGGCTCCGGCGGCGGCACTCGCGCGGGCCGGCGGCGCCGCCAGGACGGCGTGCGCCACCGTCCCGCCAAAGCCGAACGCGTTGACGCCAGCGTACCGCACGGTATCGGCAAGCGGCTCGGCCGCGCCGGCGATGCGCAGGTTGAGCGCCGCAAACGGGATCGCCGGGTTGGGCCGCTCGCCATAGAGCGAACGGGGCAGCCGCCCGCGCTCGAGCGCCAGCATCGCTTTCAACAGCCCGGCCAGCCCCGAGGCTGCTTCGAGATGGCCGATATTGGTCTTGACCGAACCGATCGGCAGCGGCGTCCCGCGCGCGCGGCCGATCGCCCCGCCCACAGCAGCGGCCTCGGCCGGGTCGCCCGCCGGGGTGCCGGTGCCGTGCATTTCGACAAAGGCCAGCGCCTCGGCAGCGATCCCGGCGCGCCGGTAGGTGTCTTGCAACAGATTGCGCTGGGCCGCTTCGCTCAGCAGCGACAGACCGATCGTGCGCCCGTTTGATCCGACCGCGGTGGCGCACACAAGGCCGCGGATCGCATCGCCGTCGGCAATCGCCTGCCTCTGCCGCTTGAGGACGACGACGGCGCCGCCCTCGGCGCGGACATAGCCGTCGGCGCGCGCGTCGAACGCAAAACAGCGCCCGCTC
>JAFAWI010000391.1 GCA_019241915.1 Alphaproteobacteria bacterium | reverse complement strand
CCGCCAATACGCGGTGGCACGGGATGATCAGCGCGACCGGGTTTTGCGCCATCGCCTGGCCGACATCGCGCGCCGCCTCGGGCCCAGCGCCGAGTTCCTTGGCGAGCGTACCGTAGGTCGTCGTGCGGCCCCAGCCGATGCGCCGCGCCGCCGCGTAGATTTGCGCGAAGAACGGCGCCTGCTCGCCGAGGTCGAGCGCGAAGCGCGAGAAATCGACCGGTTCGCCGGCAAAATAGCGCCGCGACGCGTCGATCGCCTCGGCCACCATCGGCGGCGGTTCGCCCGGTTCCGCCGTCGGCAAACGCCGGCGCATCAGCCGCTCGGTGCCCGCGGCGCTGCGGGTCGGCAGCTGAAACCGGGTGATGCCGACCTCGTTCCACGCGATGCCGCAAAAGCCGCCGTCAGTCTCGAAAATGCGATAGCGATGCATGCCGCCCACCCTGAAGCCGGATTACCGTCCGCTTGCGTAAAAATCGGCGGCCGCGCCTCTCGGTTCAATCCGCTTCTTGCCGACTCATCCGCGCAGAGAGAGCGACATTTTGTGGAAGTGCGGGAGCACCTTGCGCCCAATGATTTCGGTGCATTTGAGCACCTTCCACATCTCCATGCCGGGAGCACTCCGCGCGGTGCGGCTTTCCATCAGCACGCATCAGGCACGGTTCAAACAAGAAGCGTCATCACGCCGAGGGCGGGGCCGGCCTCGGCGAGGCGGCGATCCAGCGTGCAGAGGGTCGCGCGGTTGTCGAACGCGATCGCGAGATGCAGCGCATCGCCGGCGCGAATGCCGGCGACATGTCGGTCGGCAAAGGCAGCGGCGGTCCGAAACTGCGGCCGTTCGACGGACAGAACAACGGCATTGTTCGTGCAAAACTGCGAGAAAGCGGCAAGCGCCGCAGCGCGTCCGATCGCGTCGATTTGCCCGACCCGCAGCTTGCGCGACAGAGCAGCGGAAAATTCGGCGATCACCCAATCGCTGACCAGCAAGTCGTCCGAAGCACGCGCTTGCACCCAGTCCCCGACGCGTTGCCCGTCCGCCTCGGCGGTCAGGGCCGAAACGAGCAAGGCAGTATCGAGGTAAGCCCTCAATAACGGGCATCGTCGCGCATGCGACGAATGAAGTCCTCTGTCGATTCCTCCTGCTTCGGCATCGACTCGCGCAACTTGCGCCACGCCTCGAAGTCGATCGGCTGTTTTGGCCGGTCGACGCGGGTAAGCCGCACCACCGGCTTGCCGCGGCGAGTGATGCAGACATCCTCGCCCGCTTCGGCGCGGGCGACGAGCTCGCTGAGGCGGGCCTTGGCATCGGCGAGGCTGACAGTGTCCATGAACCGCTCCTGACCATGTAATTGGTCATATAGCTGCGGGCTTCGCCAATCGCAACGGGTGCGGCTCAGCCCCGGCCGTATTTCTTGTGGAAGTGCGGGAGGACCTGGGCGCCCATGATTTCGGTGCATTTGAGCACCTTCCACATCTCCATGCCCGGCCAGCCGGCGCGGAAGATGAAGTAGTTGGCGCCGATCCGGGCGATGCGGTCTTCGAGCTGCTCGATGACGTCGCCGGGGCTGCCGAGGATGAAGCGATCGCGCGCCAGGTCGGCGAACGGCACGCGGAAGCTCTCCTGGCCGGGCAGCGCCTTGTCCTGGCCCCAGGCGGCGTAGGCGTCGTATTTGCCTTCGAGGTGCGGCTGCGCGGTGGCGAAGGCCTCCTCGCGCGTCTCGGCAACATGCAGTTCGAGGATCATCGGCCGCACCGCCGGTTTGGGGTGGCCGTTGGCCGCGAGCGCCGCCTGGTAGAGCGCCCATTGCCGCTCGGTCGTCGGCATCGCCGCGTGCGGGTTGATGAACCACGGGTAGCCGAGCCGGCCGGTGCGTTCGACGGCCTTGTCGGCATTGGCGGCGATCCAGATCGGCGGGTGCGGCTTCTGCACCGGGCGGATCGTCGAGGTCGCCTCACGCAGGTTGAAGTAGCGGCCCTGATGCGTGATGTTGTCCTCGGTCCACAGCCGGCGCATCAGCTTGAGGCCTTCGAGCATGCGCGGCACCCGGTCCTTGACCGCGAGCCCGAAGGCCTGAAATTCCGCTTCGCGGTAGCCGATGCCGACGCCGAACACAACGCGGCCCTCGGACATCACGTCGAGCGTTGCGATCTCCTCGGCGGTCTGCACCGGATTGAGCAGCGCCAAGAGGGTTACCGCCAGCACCAAATCCATCGTGCCCGAATCGGCGGCAAGCCGCGCCAGAAACGGCAGGTTCTGCAGCGCGATATAGGGCGGCGACACGTAGTGGTGGCCCGAGGCGATCGCATCGAACCCGCTGTCGCGCGCGACGACCACCTGCTGCACGCATTGCCGGAACGCCAGCACCGGGTCCATGTCGCGCGGCTGCTGGGCATTGATGAACAGGCCGAATTTCATGCGCGGTCTCCCTGCGGTGTACCCGTTGCGCGCTGACGCGGAAAGCGGCGGCGAGCGCGATCCCGGGCAACCCGCGCCGCACAACCATCATCCCGCACGAGGGATGGTTTCGACAAGCCGGGGTCGGGAGCGAGCGTCTCTTCAGCAAGCCGGCGCGCGGCGCCGAGGCGCGCCCTTTTGCATCGCACAGCGCCGCGTCGCCGGCTTCGGCTCGCCAGCACCGCGATCCGGGTGCGATAATACCGGTTCGTTCCGATCGCCTGGCCGACTTGTCCC
>JAFAWI010000026.1 GCA_019241915.1 Alphaproteobacteria bacterium | reverse complement strand
CAGCGGTCGAGCTGGGACCGGGCGCGCGCCGTGCTTCGCTACGACAAGCACAGCCGCGGGCTGGTGCTGCGGTTGAAGCACGGTGACCAGACTCACCTCGCCGGCGCCTTCGGGGGCTGGATGCAGCGCGCGGGCGGCGACGTGCTGACGGGCGCCGATCTGCTGCTGCCGGTGCCGCTGCACTGGACGCGGCTGTTCACGCGCCGCTTCAATCAGGCGGCGCTGCTCGCCAACGCGGTCCATGCGGCGGGAGGACCGCCGGTCGCGCCCGATTGGCTGATCCGCCGGCGGCGCACGCCGTCGCAGGGGCTGATGGGGCCGCTGGCCCGCACGCGCAATGTGCGCGGCGCCTTTGCGCTGCGCCCCGGCCGCAGCGTCAAGGGCAAGCGCGTGGTGCTGGTCGACGACGTGCTGACCACCGGCGCCACCGCCGAGGAGTGCGCGCGCGTGCTGCGTCGCGCCGGAGCGGCGTGGGTCGGGGTGCTGGTGCTGGCACGCGCCGTGCGGGCCGGAGCATAGCGTTCGGGATTGGCAGCGGCGCGCTGACGCGCCATATCTGGCGGCGCGGCTCGCGCGGGAGACGGAACGATGGCCGAGGTCGATATTTATACGACGATGTGGTGCCCCTATTGCGCACGCGCCAAGTCGCTGCTGGAGAAGAAGGGCGTCGCCTATCACGAGATCAGCCTCGACGAGGAGCCGAACCGGCGCCCCGAGATGACGCAGCGCTCCCATGGCGGCCGCACGGTGCCGCAGATCTTTATCGACGGCGAGCATGTCGGCGGCTGCGACGACATCCACGCACTCGACAGGGCCGGCAAGCTCGACGCAAAGCTTGGGCTCGCCTGATGGCCGGCGAGGCGAGCGGCTCGCCCTTCACGGTCGCCTGCGTCCAGTTCACCGCGGGGCCCGATCCCGAGCCGAACATCGCGGTCGTCTCCGATCTGATCCGCCGGGCTCGCGATGCCGGCGCCGATTTAATCACCACGCCGGAGGCCAGCAATTTCATCGAGAGCGGCGAGAAGCGGCGCGAGAAGGCGCGGCACGAAGCCGATGACCCGTTCCTCGACGCGATGCGCGAGTTGGCGCGCGAGACGGGGGCCTGGGTTCTCGTCGGCTCTCTGGTCATTGACCCGGCGGGCGAACCCGGCGCCGAGCCGGGGGAGAACCGCCTCGCCAACCGCTCGTTCCTGCTCGACCCGCAGGGCGGCATCGTCGCCAAATACGACAAGATCCACCTGTTCGACATCGATCTGCCGAACGGGGAGAGCATCCGCGAGAGCAACGCCTACCGGCCGGGCAAAGAGGCGGTGTTCGCCCAGACCCCATGGGGCCGCCTTGGCATGACCGTCTGCTACGACGTGCGCTTTCCGCACCTCTACCGGATGCTGGCGCAGGCCGGCGCCGATTTCCTTGCGGTTCCGTCGGTCTTCACAGTGCCGACCGGCAAGGCGCATTGGGAGGTGCTGCTGCGCTCGCGGGCGATCGAGAACGGCGCGTTTGTGTTTGCCGCGGCGCAGACCGGCGAGCACACCGGCGGCCGCAAGAGCTACGGCCATTCACTGATCGTCGATCCGTGGGGTGAGGTCTTGGCCGAAGGCGGCGAGGGAACTGGGATCATCACCGCGAGGATCGATCCGGCCCGTATCGCCAAGGTGCGCGGCGGGCTGCCGTCGCTGCGCCACGATCGCGAGTTCACGCCTACACCGCGCGAGTCGAATCGGCTGGCCGCCGAGTAGCGAGTTCGGGTGTCCCCGCAGATCGCGTCGAGCGCAGTGTGACACCGGTTCTCGACAGGTCCCAGCGATGCAGGGCCGGTCAACGCCAGTGCTTTTGTCCAGAAGCAGTCGATGGGCGGTTCGTGAGCTCGCCTTCTCGGCGCTGCTTTCCTCACCGGCTCGGCGCACAAGCGCACTCCGCGGCGGAAGCGCAAATGCCAGGCGGAACAAGCATCTTCACCTTTCATTAGCACTGCTGGCTCACGATTGCTAACGGTCCTTGCCGCGGTGTAGATTGGGGGCCGAGGAGGTCGCGTTGATGATCCGGTTTTCGCTGCGCTGCGGGTCGGGACACGAGTTCGAGGGCTGGTTTCGCAATGGCGAGGCCTACGAGTCGCAGCAGCGGGCGGGCGAGATTGCCTGCCCCGAATGCGGCAAAGCCGATGTCGAGAAGGCATTGATGGCGCCGAGCATTGGCCCATCGCGCGAGGGGCGCCCGATTTCGCCCGCGCAGCTGCGCGCAGCGCTGATAGAGCTGCGTCGGCAGGTCGAGACGCATTGCGACTATGTCGGGCCGCAATTCGCCGAGGAGGCGCGCCGCATCCATTACGGCGAGATCGCGCCGCACGGCATTTACGGCGAGGCGACGGAGCACGAATCGCGCGAATTGGCAGATGAGGGGATCACCGTCGGCCGCATCCCTTGGGTGGCGCCGAGCGACGCCTGAGCGGGGTCACGGCTTGGTCGCCATCAGCATGTAGTTGATCGCCAAATCGTCAGTGCACACCCAATCGGATCGCACCGGGCGGTAGCGCAGACCGGTCATCCGACGCGTCGTCAGTCCCGCCCGGCGCAGGCCCAGCACGAATTCGGACGGACGGACGAAGCGGCGCCAATCGTGCGTGCCGCGCGGAAGCCAGCCCAGCACGTATTCGGCGCCGACAACCGCAAGAGCATAGGCCTGCGGGGTGCGGTTAAGCGTGGCGCCGATAAAGGCCCCGCCCGGTTTGAGGAGGGCTCCGCAGGCATCGAGGAAAGCCTGCAAGTCGGCGATGTGCTCGACGATTTCAAGCGCCAGCACGGCGTCGAAGCGTTCCCCGGCGGCGACGAGCGATTCCGCGGTCTCGCCGCGATAGTCGATGGTGATCCCGCCGGCCGCGGCATGCGCGTGTGCCACGGCGAGCGCGGTCTCGTCGGCATCGATCGCGGTGACCCGAAACCCCAGCCGCGCCATCGGCTCGGCGATCAAGCCGCCGCCGCAGCCGACGTCGCACAGCGTCAGTCCGCGGTATGGGGTCAAGGAGCGGCTGTCGCGGCCGAAATGGCTATCGAATTGGCGGCGGATGAAATGGAGACGCGCGGGGTTGAGGCGGTGCAACGGAGCAAAACTGCCCGACGGATCCCACCATCCGGCCGCATGGGCGGCGAAGCGTTTGACCTCGGTCGGATCGACGGTTGTTTGGCTTGCCGTCATGGCGCTGCTCTTGCGTCGAAGGTGGCCGGCGCAGCCGCAATAGAGTATGCGATGGGAATACCGGCCCGGCACACTCGGCACAACACCCCGCGCAGGAAATCGTCGTAAGGGCAATGGCACGCATCGTGCAGAAATTCGGCGGCACTTCGGTAGCCGACGTCGAGCGGATCAAGCACGTCGCGCTGCGCGTCAAGCGTGAGGTCGATGCAGGGCACCAGGTGGTTGTCGTGGTGTCGGCGATGGCCGGAACCACAAATCGCCTCGTCGAATGGACGGGGCAAACGAGCCGGCTGCACGACGCGCGCGAATACGACACGGTCGTCGCCAGCGGCGAGCAGGTCACCGCGGGATTGACCGCATTGGCCTTGCAGGACCTCGGCATAGCGGCGCGGTCGTGGCTCGGCTGGCAAATCCCGATCCGCACCGACGATGTCCATGGCAAGGCGCGGATCGAAAGCATTGCGACAGCGGAAATTAAGCAGCGGCTGAGCGAGGGGCAGGTCGCGGTGGTAGCCGGTTTTCAAGGCATCGGCCCCGACGGGCGGATCACCACGTTGGGCCGCGGCGGGTCGGACACGTCGGCGGTGGCGATGGCCGCTGAGCTTGGCGCCGAGCGCTGTGACGTCTTCACCGACGTCGACGGGATTTATACGACCGACCCGCGGATCGTTGCGAAAGCGAGGAAGCTCGATAGAATCGCATTCGAAGAGATGCTCGAAATGGCTTCGCAAGGCGCGCGCGTGCTCGAGACGCGCTCGGTGGCGATGGCGATGAACAACCGGGTGCGTCTGCAGGTTCTGTCGAGCTTTACCGACACGCCCGGCACACTGGTCGTCGACGAGGATGAGATCGTGGAAAATCGGGTGGTCAGCGGTATCGCCTACAGCCGCGACGAAGCAAAAATCACGGTCGAGGGCGTTGCCGATCGGCCCGGTGTGGCGGCGGCGTTGTTCGGTCCGCTGGCGGACGATGCGATCAATGTAGACATGATCGTGCAGAACGTGTCGGCGGACGGGGCCACCACCGACATGACCTTTACCATCGCCCGCGCCGATCTCGACCGCGCGCTCGCGGTTCTTCAGAGGCAGCGCGCGGCGCTTGGTTTCCGGGCGCTGAAGCCCGATTCGAATGTCGTCAAGATCTCGGTGATCGGGGTCGGCATGCGCAGCCATGCGGGCGTCGCGCAACTGATGTTTAAGACGCTGGCCGAACGCGGCATCAATATTCAGGTGATCTCGACGTCGGAGATCAAGGTCAGTGTCTTGATCGCGGCCGATTATACCGAGCTGGCTCTGCGCGCGCTGCACACCGCCTACGGCCTCGACCAAACCGAATGACCGCGGGGGCCGTCGCCAGAGCCGAGGACGCTTCGCCGGCGCGCGACTGCGGGAGGCGAGCGGCGCGGGACACGCTGAACCGGTTGTGGGAACGCGGCCGCCGCTTCCTCGGCACCGAGCTGGCGATCATGGGCGGCGCGATGACCTGGGTTTCGGAGCGCAACCTGGTTGCGGCAATCTCCAACGCCGGCGGCTTCGGAGTTATTGCGTCCGGGTCGATGTCGCCCAATCTGCTTTCGGCCGAAATCGCGGCGACCGCTGCGCTGACCCGTTGTCCGTTCGGGGTCAACCTGATCACCATGCACCCGCAGCTCGCCGAGCTGATCGACGTCTGTCTGGAGCATTCGGTCCGCCATATCGTGCTTGCCGGCGGGATACCGCCAAGCGCCGCCATTGCGCGGATACGCGACGGCGGCGCCCACCCGCTCTGTTTCGCACCGGCGCTGGTGCTGGCGCGCAAGCTGGTCCGCAGCGGCGCCGAGGCGATCGTCATTGAGGGCAACGAGGCGGGCGGTCATATCGGGCCGGTGTCGACCGCTGTGCTGGCGCAGGAGGTATTGCCGCATCTCGACGAAGTGCCGGTGTTTGTTGCGGGAGGCATCGGCCGTGGCGAAGCCATCCTGTCCTATCTGGAGATGGGCGGGTCGGGGGTCCAGCTCGGCACCCGCTTTGTCTGCGCCTATGAATCGATTGCCCACCCCAATTTCAAGCGCGCCTTCGTCCGCGCTTCCGCCCGCGATGCGGTGCCGTCCGTGCAGCTCGACGTGCGGTTCCCGGTGATCCCGGTGCGCGCCCTCGCCAACCCGGCGACCGAACGCTTTGCCGCCAGCCAGCGCGAGGTCATCGCGCGCTTCTCGCGGGGCGAGCTGTCGCAAAAGGACGCGCAGCTCGAAATCGAGCATTTTTGGGCAGGCGCGCTGCGCCGCGCGGTGATCGACGGCGATGTCGAGGCCGGCTCGCTGATGGCCGGGCAAAGCGTCGGCCTCGTCACCCGCGAGCAGAGCACTGTCGAAATACTCGACGAGTTGGTGGATCAGGCGCTGGCGGTGATCGAGGCGCGCCAATGGGGCGGCGGGTCGCGGCACGGCGCCGCACAGGGCGGGGACGCGCCGCAATGAACGACCTTCCCGGAAGCGGCTCCGCGGCCGCATTGGCGGCCTCTGCGGCCGGCGCGCCGAGGCCGCTGTCCGGCGCCGGCGTCCCCAATCCCGGCGTCGCCGACGTTACGGGGACTCGGCGCTTGCTCCGCCGGATGCGCGACGTCATGGCCGCTGCCGGTACGGCGCA
>JAFAWI010000022.1 GCA_019241915.1 Alphaproteobacteria bacterium | reverse complement strand
GAGGGGACGTCGAGAAAAAGCCGCTCCGCGTGTCGTCTGAAAGATCGGCATTGGTACGGTTCGCCGGGTCGCCCCAGCCGCCGCCACCGCCGGATTCAAGGATCAGGCGGTCGCCGGGGCGGATCGTGAGGCCGGTTTGCTTGGTCCTGATCGCCTGCGCCTCGTTGCCCGAATGCAGCATGTAGCGGTGCGGCGCGCCGTCCTTGCCGCCGAGGATGCCGCACGCGCCATGCACCACCCCGTCGCCCGCGGTGTTGGCGAGCGCCGGCTCGGCGGTTTCCACCGTCATCTCGACAATACCGCCGGGACCGCCGCGATACTGCCCGTCGCCGCCGGAATCCGGGCGGAACTCGTGCCGCTTGAAAAACAACGGGAAGCGGACCTCGGTGACCTCGATGCTGCCGAACTTGATGCCGCCCGCGGCCTGCCACTCGCCGGCGCCGGGCCAGCCGTCGCCCGCCACAGAGGCGCCGCCGCCCGGCCGTGCCTGAAAGAAATGCCAGATAAACGGTTTGCCGTTACGCGGGTCATGCCCCTGGATGGCGATCCGAAAGCGCCGGCCCCAGCCCGCCATGACCCTCTGCGGGCACGATGGCGCCAGCGCCTTGATCACCGCTTCGAGGATTTCCTGCGCGCAATGATTGGTCGCCAGCGTTACCGGCGCGCCGGGATTGGCCCAGACGACGGTGCCGGGCTTGGCGATCACGTTGATGGGACGGAACGTGCCGTCGTTTTTTGGCGTGTCCGGGTCGATCAGGTACGACAGCGCCACGACGACCGCCGAATACATGTTGGGGTACGAAGAGTTGATAAAGCTGGCGACTTGTCCGTGCGAATCCGACAGGTCGATTGTCAGTTCGCTGCCTTGCTTGGTGACGGTTGCACGGACATGGATATCTTTGTTGCCGCGGCCGTCGTCGTCGAGCAGCGCTTCGCCGCAATAGACGCCATCTCGCCATTCTGCGATCACCGCCCGGGTCTGCCGTTCGGCGCCATCGAGCACCGCCTCGATCGCCGCGTCGGTGGTCTCCCAGCCGAATTCATCGGCGAGGGCGAGCATCCGCCGTTCCCCGACATGCGCCGAGCCGATCATCGCCGCGAGGTCGCCACGGAAGTCGCGCGGATGGCGCACATTGGTGGCGATCATCTCCAGCACGTCGCGCCGCACCGCGCCGCGATCGTAGAGTTTCAGCGGGGTAATGCGGATGCCCTCCTGCCAGATGTCGGTGGCGCTCGCGTTGTAAGCGCCGTGCGTCGCACCGCCGATATCGCTTTGATGCGCCCGGTTGATCGACCAGAAGCGCGGCCGGTCTCCAGCGAATATTGGAACAAACGCGGTCAGATCGGGCAGATGGTTGCCGCCGTGATACGGGTCGTTGAGCAGGAACACGTCGCCGGGATGGATGTCGTCGCCGAAGAACTCGGTGACGGCGCGGGCGGCGAAGGGCAGCGCTCCGACATGGATCGGGACATGCTCGGCCTGGGCGATCAGCCGGCCGTCAAGGTCGCAGATCGCGGTCGAGAAATCGCGGCTCGAATTGAGAATCTGCGAATAGGCGGTGCGCAGCATCGCCTCGCCCATCTCGGCGACGATGGCCAGCAGGCGATGCTGGATGACCGAAACCACGATGGGATCGACCCGATTATCCACGCGGCGCTCCCGGTTTGGTGCAAAGGCGCAAGTCTGGCGCAGGGATTGGCTTTAGTGAAGCCGCTCGCTGGTTCGTGCCTCAACGCGACGGCGAGTGCGGAAAGTGCAGGCGAAAGGTGAAGTCGGCGGCCGGCCCCGGCACCCACATCGGCAGGCGGGGAAATTTGCCGACCGCGTTGACCATCTCGACCACCCGATCGTCGATGTCGGAATAGCCCGAGCTGCCCGTCACCACAGCGCCGATGATGGCGCCGTCCTCGCGCACGCGAATCGTCAACACGGTGGCACCGCGGCGCGCGCCGACCAGTGAATCGGGCAGCAGACCGATGTGCTTCAGCACCAAAGAGAGCGCATAGGCGCAATACTCGTCGCGCGACGCATGCGGTCCCGGATACTGCGCGGAGCCCGCCGTGTTGGCGCTATCGGCGTAAAGCGGCAGCGGCAGCGTCAGCCCCGTCAGCATCGGCGGCCGCTCCAGCGGAGCGCGCTTGGCTGCGGCCGGCTTGGGCGGCGGGGGCGCCGGCAGCGGCGGCGGCAAGGCGGTCGGTGCCGGCAACGAGAGCTCGGGCAGCGGCTCCAGCGGCGGCGGCGCCACCAAGCCGGCGGTCTGTGTCGGTGTGGCGGGGTGGCTCGGCGGTTCGGCCGGGGCGGCGGTCTCGGCTTTAGCCGCCGCTGCCGGCGCCTCGCTGCCGGACGATGGCGGTTTTTGCTGTTGCGGATGCTCGGCCTCGGGACTTTTCGGTCCTTTCGTCGATCCGACGTCACCAAAATCGTCCGATGCGACCAAGCCTGGCGGCGGTGCCTGCTGTTTGGCTTTTGCCGGAGCGGGCGCCGGTTGCGGCTCCGGTTTGGGTTGCTCGATGACCAGCTGGATCGGGATCGCCGATGGCGTGGGCAAATTCGGCCGCAGCCAGGTGACGAGCGCAAGCAGCGGCAGCAGATGCAACGCCAATGAGA
>JAFAWI010000016.1 GCA_019241915.1 Alphaproteobacteria bacterium | reverse complement strand
ATCGTTCTGCGAATACATCTCCAGCTTGCGGATATCGACCTTGCCGACGAGGCTCGAGACGTCCTGGTTGTTCTCGTCGCCCGGCTCGGTTTTGGCGACGCAGATTTGCTTCAGCCGCGACGGTTGGATGCGGATGACCGTGAATTTCGAAATGTCGCCGCCGAACTCGTCGAGCCGCTTGACCGCCCACGGCGAGATCGTGCCGGTGAGACGGCGTTGCGGGACGCCATAGCGTTCCTCGATTTCCTGACCCATCGTGGCCGGGTCGAACAGGCCGAGCGGGCTTTCGAAGATCGGGCTGACCTGGTCGCCGGCCTTCAGCACGTAAATCGGCTCTTTTTCCATCAGCAGCTTCAGCCGCTCGGCGAGCGAGGATTTGCCGCCGCCGACCGGCCCCAGCAGGTAGAGCACCTGCTTGCGTTCTTCCAAACCCTGCGCGGCGTGACGGAAGAAACCGACGATGCGCTCGATCGTCTCCTCCATGCCGTAGAAATCTTCGAAGGCGGGATAGATCTTCATGGTGCGGTTCATGAAGATGCGGCCGAGGCGCGGGTCCTGGCTGGTGTCGACCATGATCGGCTCGCCGATCGCCTTCAGCAGCCGCTCTGCCGGACCGGCATAGAATGACGGATCGTCCGAGCAGGCGCGCAGGTATTCCTCCAGAGAGTACTCAACCTCCCGGCGATTCTCGTAAAGACGCGAATACAACCCGAAGATGCCGTCGTCCATCGACCGAGTTCCTTCCACCGATCGCATCGCTCACCTCAACCGGCCAGTTGCCGATTCCGCTTGATGGCGTCTACGACACACAATTCAAACGCGCCGCCGCCGCAAAAATTCGCGGAACCGAAATGTAAAATTTCGTATGAGCTTGTTACAAACCCCCGCCGCAGCTCCCCCGAGGCGGTCGCCGCGGCGGCCGTCGCAACCTGTGTGCCAAAACTTTGTGGCGAGAGTACGGTCGCTCAAGCCAGACGGACCAGATGCCCGGCCGCGTGGCGACGGGTCTCGCGAATCCTGAAGCCAGGAGAGAGAACCGGCGGACATCAACAACATTTTGTAGGTGCCCCGCTATTTGTACTCAGCATATATGATCCGGTTCGAAAACCCAAACCGATTCTACTGGTACGTTAAGCAGGCTCGGCGGTTCCGCCGCCCCCCAATTTAATTGAAAGGGGCGGCGTCGTTTCGCCGCACGGCGTCATGCATGTCGCTCGGTCCTGCCGCCGGCCGGGGCAAGCCGGCAACGGTATCCGATGGCGAGCGGACGCGGCGCGCCAATTTCGTCTCGGCACGCCAGTTCGCTTCGAGCGCGCGGGCCAGATCGGCGGCGAGGCAGGCGTAACCGGCATCGGTCATGTGAAGGCCGTCGGCTCCGACCATCGGCGGCGCGTCGGCGGCGTGGGTACGATGCCAATAGCGCATCAGCTCGAACCGACGGAACAGGCCGACACGCGCAAAGTCCGCGGTTTCGGTGACAATATCCTCCATCACCGGATAGGCGCTTCGTTCCAGCACGCGCGGGGCGTACTGCAGGTCCATCAACACGACATCGATGCCATTGCGCGTCAGCAGATCGACGCCCTCGCGCAGCCGCGCGGCGTCGGCGGCCAGATCGTCGCGGCGCAAGACGGCGTTGGTGCCGACCTGCCAGATCGCCAGATCCGGACGCAGCGCGACCACATCGAGCGGCAGCCGCGCCAGTTCTTCGGGCGCATCCTCGCCGCTCTTGCCGCGGTTGAGGACCTCGATCGGCAGCGTCGGCAAGCGTCGCCGCAGCTCGGCTGCGAGGCGGCTTGGATAGGTGGCGGATTGGTTCGAAGCGCCGATGCCGGCGGTCGAGGACGAGCCGACCGCCACCACTGTCAGCGGCCCGCCCTCGTCGATCCGAGCAGCAACATGCTCCAGCGGCGCGATAATCGCCGTCGCTCCGGCTGGTGCCCAACACAAATCCGCGTCGGCGGCAAACGCGGCGCTCGCCGACAGGAGGGCGGCGGCGCACACCGCCAGATCGATGCGCTTCACTGCGCTGCCCGCCGGATCACCTCGGTCAGCTTCTGGCCCAGGCAGTCGTAGACCCGAGCGGCGAGTTTGGCGCGGTCGTCGGGGGCGACGTCGTCGAAGTTGAACATGTTCTGCTCGCTCCAGTAGCGCATCATGTCAAAGCGCGGAAAAACATAAACCTCGGCGACCTCTCCGACCCGGTGCAGCGCCTTAAGATATGCCTCGAAATTGATCACCGTCTGTGAACTTCGCGAGAATTGCATATCGATCAGCACCGTGTCGATTGCCCGATTTTTGAGCTGTTCGATACCGCTTTGCAGCGTCCCTGCAAAATCGTCGATGTCGGTGCCGCGCACCGCATCGGTGACGCCGACCTCCCAGGCGACGAGCACCGGATCTTCCGCCAACACATCGCTCGGGAAACGTTCGAGCATCTGTTTCGCCGATTGGCGCGCGACACCCTTGTTGACGACGTTGATCGGACTGTCGGGGAACGCCTTGGCGAGATTTTGCTCCAGGCGGCGCGGATAGGACAGATCGGATGAGCCGGCCGCTTGGCCCATCGTCGATGCACCGCCGATGGCGACGATCGCCGCGCTCTGACGCGCCTTCAGTCGTTCGGCAAGATGCGGCAGGCTGATATTGCCTTCGGTCATCTCCGGCGGGGTTGCGCAATCGTCCGCATGCGCGCGCGCAACCGCGCCGTCCGGCCCCGCACCGAGTGCGATCAGGGCCAGCGCTGCCGTCGCGGCAGCGCAAAGTACCCGCCTCCGCAATGTCATTCCCCCCCGCCGCTCCCCTCGGCAACCGCCGGATCCGCCCTGGCGGTGGGCGCTGACGGCGTGCGTTGCACAGCCCTATACCAGTCGAGCATGCCCGCCGTCAGGCACATTGCAAGGACTCCAACGAGGTTGACCGCGATCTGCATGGCGAAACCAGCCGAGACTTCCGCCATCAAAAAATGGCCGAGCGCGGACAACAGGATGCTCAAGCAGAAAATCTCGAGCGAATGACGGCCGCACAGCACCAGCGGCAGCGATGCCGGCCGGCGCAAAAAAGCCGCCTGCGGCGGCACCAGGCGGGGGACCAGCATAACCACGGCGAAGAACGAGATGACCCTGAGCGGGGCCAGACTGCTTTTGTTGATCGGCCACAACGCGCGCAACAAGAGGGCGGGAAACGCCTCCCAAAGACCGTGGATCGTCCAGCTCAAGCGAATGACCAACGAGATGAGCGCGATCGCTACTGCCGGCCAAAACACGGCATCGACAACGCGGCGGCGGTTGGGCGCGCCTGTCTCGCCGTGACCGAGCGCGGCGCCGAGCACGAACAGGAACTGCCAGGCGAGCGGGTTGAACGTCCATACGCTGCCCGGCGGGTAGGCCGGCATATCGACACCGAACAGTTGCACGCCGAGGTAAACCAAGCCCGACGGCACCAACGCGATCGCCGGGTGACGGCGCAGACAGGCCAGCACGACAGGAAAGATCAACAGCAGGACAATGTAGACCGGCAGAATGTCGAGATAGGTCGGCTGGAACTGCAGCACCAGCGCCTGGATCACGGCGATGTGGGGGTGCTCGAGAAAATCGCCGACCCCCATCTCGTCGTTGTACATCGGGTTGTTGAAGGTGCGGACGCTGTACGAAACCTCGGCGATAAAGATGACAAACAAAAAGATGTGCGCGACATAGAGCTGCCAGGCTCGACGCCACACCTGCAGCGTCGCGATCAGCAGGCCGCGCGCCGCCATGGCCCGGCCGTAGACCAGCGCGGCGGTGAATCCGGAGATGAAGATAAAGACCTCGGCCGCATCAAAAAACCCGATCGCCGAGAGCGTGAAATAATTGACGTAGTCTTCCGGTATGTGGTCGATAAAAATGCAGATCAGCGCCAGGCCGCGAAAAAAATCGAGGCGCGGGTCGCGCTGCGCGGGCGGAAGCAGTGCTGACGGCATGGCCGGGCAGCGACTGTAGCAAACAGCGGCGCGGCGCGTCGATGCTGCGGCTGGGAGGAGCCGGAACGAGTGAGGCCGTGCGTCGTGTGGCGGCACCGGCACCGGCACAATCGGCGCAATCTGGGTCGCGTTTTTCCTGGCAAGGAAGCGCGGCGCGACAGATTTCTTGTCGACCTGCTCGCGCTGAAGGCGGCGATGAATAACTAGGCGATGCCCGGGCGGAGCGCAAAGCTCGCTTCGGTCTTGCCCTGGAGTTCCTGCAGCGACACCTCCGGGGCCAGTTCGACAAGCGTCATCCCGCCGCCGTGCTTGTCAATCCGGAACACGCCGAGGTCGGTGATGACGATGTCGACGACACCGGCGCCGGTCAGCGGCAAGGTGCAGCGGCGCAACAGTTTGGGCTCGTCCTTTGCGGTGTGCTCCATCAGCACGACCACGCGCTTCACGCCGGCCACCAAATCCATC
>JAFAWI010000529.1 GCA_019241915.1 Alphaproteobacteria bacterium | reverse complement strand
GCGCCAATCCTGCATGACGACATGTTCACCCAGGGCGTCGAGCCGAAGCCGGAGCAGCCATCCAACATCGCCAAAAAGGTCGGGTTCAAGAAGGGCACCAGCGAAGAAGCGTTCCGGCTCGCCGACGTCATCATGGAGCGGCGCTACTCGACCCAGCCGGTCCACCAAGTCTACCGGAGCCGGAGCGCCTCGCGGCCGAATAGCACCTCCACGCGCCTCCGGGTCCTTGCGTGGGCGAACGATTTACTTGCCGATCATGACATCCGACGCCTTGATGACGGCCCAGGCGTCATCGCCGACCTTGAGCGCGAGATCGTCGACGGCATCGTTGGTGATCGAAGATGTGACGATCACTCCGGCGCCAATGTCGATGCGAACGTGAGCCGTCGTCTGGCCCTTGGTAACGCCGACAATTTTGCCTTTGAGTTGGTTGCGTGCGCTGAGCTTCATTGTCGTGGCCTGCCGTTCGAGTGATAGGAGTCGACACGGTACCCCATGCGTACCCTTCGCTTCAGGCGCTGGACAGCCGCCATCGCGGAACTGTTAGCACCAACGCTGACGCTCTCCGCGAACGCTGCTGAACCCGTGCGGGTCCTGGCCGCGTTTACGCTGAAACCGGCACTCGATGCTATCGCCGACCATTATGATCACCGACGCGCCCGTCGCGGCGGCGCCATTCGCCGCCGACATAGAGCTTCAGCTCAGGATATGAGGGCATCCCGCACTCTTCCAAATCGTTCGATGTGGCTCTCTGGGCTAAGGACGTAGCATGCGGCCGGCGATCGCAATATACGAACGAATATAGAGACGCACGCCAAACCGGACGCCACCTGTGGGGCGGGCCTACTCGTTCGCGCCGTGCTCCGGCTTCAGGTCGAGGAGCGGGGTGCCGTCGAGGCAGTCGAGGCCGCGGACCTGCACCGAATTTCCCGCGACGCGGACCAGTTCGACCAGCGACGACGCAATGGGGTTCGGGCGCACCGGGGAACGCAGCGCGAAGGTGCCGGTCGTCTCACGCTGAAAGGGCGTCTGCAGCACGAGGTCGCGCCGGGCCTGGTGCATCCAATAAAGCACCTGGATGCGTTTGTGACGCGCGATGCCGGCCAGGCCCTGTTGCCAGCGCTCGTCCAGCGTGATCGTGCATATAGGCCCGTCAGGCGCACCGCGTTTCGGGCACTCCCGCCGGGTCTTCCAGGGCGTGTGGATGACGCCGATGAAATAGAGGCCGGTGTCAGTCCCTGCCGGTAGTTCGACCGCCTTCTCGCCGGTCCGCAGATCGCTCTCGCTCATCGACGAGAACGATGGCAGCCAGAGGGACGTCGTGTCGAGATGGGATTAGGGCGGAGGATCGGCTCCGCCCGCGTCTTCCAATCCCAAGCCTGCAGGGCTGCGGTGATCGCTTTGATCTCGGTATGGTTGTGGAAATTTTTGCGGCGGCGAACAGTGCATCCTCATTTTCGCCGTCTTTCCGCCGTTGTCGATAGCTGGAGCTTGTGCGGCCGGGGCCGGAGGACCATGCGATGACCAGCCAGGCATTGATCGTCAGATCGGAAGCGCCGATGGAGACGAGGCTGCCCTTTGTGGTTGCCGCATCGACGATAGGCACGCTGCTGGCCTGGTACGATTTCTATCTTTATGGCGCGCTGGCGACGTTTTTTGCCGCGAAGTTTTTTCCCGCCGAAAGCGGGCTTGCTTGGTTCGCCGTCCTGGGGCTGGTGGGGACCGGGTTTGTCGTCCGCCCCGCAGGCGCGGTCGTGTTCGGGTATCTCGGCGACCGGGTCGGACGCAAATATGCCCTGTCGCTGACCTTGCTTATGATCGGCGCCACCACCGTCGGCGTCGGGTTGCTGCCGGGCTACGGGACACTCGGCCTCTCGGCGCCGGTGCTGCTGGTCCTGTTGCGGGTGATCCAGGGGCTGGCGCTTGGCGGCGAATACGGTGGCGCCGCGATCTATGTCGCCGAGCACGCGCCGGACGCCAAGCGCGGCCTCTACACGTCCTGGGTGCAGACCACGGCGACGGCCGGAATCGTGCTGGCCCTGCTGGCGATTTTGCTCTGCCGCGCCGGCATCGGCGAACAGCGCTTCGACGCCTGGGGATGGCGTGTGCCGTTCCTTTTGTCGGCTGCCCTGGTTCCGGTCGCGATCTACCTGCGGCTGCGGTTCGCCGAGCCGCCGCTGTACGACCGGCTCAAGGAGCACAACAAGGCATCGTCCGACCCGCTGCGCGACAGCCTCGCGGGATGGGGCAATTGGCGGCTGATGCTGCTGGCACTGTTCGGCGCGGCGGCGCCCGAGGCGGTCGTCTGGTACGCCGGCCAGTTCTATGCGCTCTATTACCTTCAAGCGGTGCTCAAGGTGCCGGAAGTCATGGTATGGGTCGTGACGATCGTAGCGCTTTCGCTGGGATTGCCGTTGTTTGTCGCGTTCGGCGCGCTGTCCGACAGGATCGGTCGCCGCAACATAATGGCACTCGGGTTTCTGCTCGCCGCGGTCAGTTTGTGGCCGGTGTTCGCGCTGCTCGGCACGTTCAAGGACAATCCCGTCGTGCTGACCTTGCTGGTGTTTTACCTGACAGTGCTGGCGGCGCTGGCTTATGGGCCGATGGCGGCGTTGCTGGTCGAGCTGTTCCCGACACGCATCCGCTACACCTCGGTATCGCTCCCCTATCAAATCGGCAACGGCGTGTTTGGCGGGCTGGTGCCGCTCGCCGCCGCGCTCGGCGGCGCGGGGCGAGGCGGGCTGCTCTATCCGATCGGCATCGCCGCGCTGGGTGTCGCCGTTGCCATTGCCTGGCTGCCGGCGCGCAGCGATGAGGCCGATATCTCGCCCGAAGTCGGCCAGCCGCGCCTGCCAGCCCCCAAGCCATAGCGTTGCCCAATCCGGATCCCGACGTGCGTCGGAATGACCTGACGGCTCGAACCGGGCCTCAGGTCACTTGTCGAGCCATACATCCTCAAAGCGCCAGCCGTTGTACGAGCTGTTGACCATGATGGTGAGCCCTTTGACCTCGGGCCGCCAACAGGTCGCCTTGCGCAGGTAGAACTCGATCGGCCGCGCCACCGCCTGCTGCAATCTGGCGTCGATCTCCCAGACCAGCTTCTGCCGCTTCGCCTGATCGCGCTCCGCCGACTGCTGGTCGATCATCTTCTCGATCTCGCGATCGCAATAATGCGTGTAGTTGCGGTTCGAATCGCAGCCGTAATTTTCGTAGAAGGTCTGGTCCGGATCGTCGATGCCCGCCCCCGCCACGCTCTGCGCCAGGACGAAATCGGAGCGCACCAGCCGCGGCAGCCACTGCGCGGTCTCGACCAGATCGAGCTCGGCATCGATGTTGATCTGCTTCAGCTGATCGATCAGCAGCGACGCGGCGTCGCGATAGTCCGGCAGATTGCGCGCGGAGATCTTGAACGACAGGCGCTTGTCGGGGCCGTAGCCGAGCGACTGCAGTATTTTGCGGGCTTCTTCGCGCGACTTGCCGATATCCGAAGCGTAGCCGGGCAGCGTGTCGCGCATTTCCTTTGGCATCGCCCACTGTCCTTCGGGCGCCGGCAGCACGGCCGTGCCGATGTCGCCGTTGCCCTCGCCGAGAATGTCGACAAAGGCTTTGTGATCGATCGTCATCGCCACCGCCTTGCGCAGCTCGGTGTTATCGAACGGTGGCTTGCGTGTCATCAGCAGGTTCGGAGCGAAATTGGTCGGCGTGATCTCGCACACCGCGTCGGGCATCTGGCTCTTGATGTCCTTCATGTTCGGCACGGTGACCTCATAGGGAAAGGTCATGTCGAACTGGCCGGCGACAAAGGCGAGCATCTGCGTCGAGCGGTTGGGAATGATCGTCCACTCGATCCCGTCGAGATAGGGAAGACCCGGCTTCCAGTAGTCAGGGTTCTTGGCGACCTTGATCGACTGGTTGGGCTTGAACTCGACAAACTTGAACGGCCCGGTGCCGATCGGGTGCTGTCGCATCTGCGCCGGCGACACGTGGCACGGATAGACCGGCGTAAAGCCCGAGGCGAGGAATGCGAGGAACGCCGGCTGCGGCCGCTTCATGTGAAACGTCGCCTGATAATCGTTGTCGACGGTGACGTTGTCGAGATTGGCCCACCAGGCCTCGCGGGCGTTGAGGCGGAGCTTTTCTGTCGCCTTGTTCTGCAGCAGGTCCCAGGTGCATTTGACATCGGCGGCGGTGAACGGCTTGCCGTCGTGCCACTTGACCCCCTGGTGCAGCTTGAAGGTCAGGTCCTTGCCGTCCTCGCTCCACGCCCAGCTGTCGGCGAGATCCGGCACGATATTGTCGAGCCGGTTCTGCTTTTCGTGCGGGTTGAACACGACCAAATTGTTGAAGACCGGCATGATCGGCGCCACCACCGAAACCGTGCCCTCTTCGTGAATCGACATGTTGGCCGGGCTGTCGCGGTGAAAGATGCGCAGGACGCCGCCGCTTTTCTGCGCCTGGGCGCCGGGCGCGATCGCCGCGATCACTACCGCAGCCATCAGGATGCACCGCATGGACTTCATGCAATCCCCCAACCTTGCCGCTATCCGAGCGAAGCTTTGCCATACTAAGGAGACGGGCGAGCGGACGGCGTGAGCGATTCGCAACTCTGGCAGACGCATTCGTCAGCCGCGAGCTGTGGCAGACGGTGGCGCTGCCGCAGCGCTCAACGGGGGCAAGAGGCGCCGCGACGCTTGACGCCGCGCCGGCGCTGTTCGATGACGACGTCATTGAGCTGAATGGGCAACGCAAGCGCGACCATGCGCCGGACCGGATTGGCCGGCAATGTAATTCACGACCGTGCCGGGGCAGCAGGCGATTGGCGCCTATAGGCTGGGCGGGGAGGAGCTGTTTCACCCGTCCGCCGCCAGCCCGAAATAGCGTCTACCAGTGCCGCCAGTAGTGGCGATGCCAGCCCCAACCCCAGCCCCAGGGGCGATAGGGATAGCCGTATGCCCAATAGGCGTGATGCCAGGGCCGCCAGCACTGCCAACCCCAACCGTTCCACCAGCAAGCCGCATCGGCCGGTTTGGCGCCGACCGCGCCGAGCAACAGCAGCGCCGCAAACGTCGATAGGATGAGCTTCTTCATGGCGTCACCTTCTTTGCCGAAAGCCTGTGACGCTTAATAATACGCAACGTCGGCGTTTCGTGTTCCCAGTGCTCCTGCCAGACGCCAAATCGGCGGCGGAGGAGATCCTCGCGCCGCCGATCGGCCATCACCAAAGCGCCGGTCGCGGCGCTTACGCTTGCCCGACTACCAGCGATCCCATTGGTGCCAGTGGTGCCAGTGATGCCAGCCCGGGCCCCAACCGTTGCATCGCACACCCCAAGGGGTGTCCCAGCAGGCCGCGCTGGCCGGGGTCGCCATCGTGACGGCGCCGAGGCCGATCACGACCGCGAGGGCGCTCAGAAGGGTTTTCATGGTCTCACCTCGTTTTTGCTACCTCGAAAGGTAATGCCAGGAGAACGCACCGCCCTCGTTGCGTGTTCCCGAAAAACGCCTCTACGTCAGATGGAAAGTCATCGGGAGCAATCGCCTCACGCGGCGGCAAGCTGGCGCGGGCGATAGATCGACAGATGGCCCGAGCGGGCGATCGGGGTGCACTCGTTCGCGACGATCAACGCGTCGATATCGACAAAAAGATGGCCTTTGTGCTCGTAATTGCCGGTGACGCGGGCGCGAACCGAGAGCGAGTCGCCGAGCCGCGCTGCGGCAAAATGCCGGATCTGGCTGCCGACATGCATCCATGGCCCAAGCGTGACGTTGCGGTTCAGCGCGAAATTGCAGATATGCGGCA
>JAFAWI010000443.1 GCA_019241915.1 Alphaproteobacteria bacterium | reverse complement strand
GCCGAGTTACGCGACCGTTGTATCCGGCAAAGAGACGGTCGTGACTGCCAGCGATCCCTGCATGTCTACACCTATGATCTCAACGGCAACCGGCAATCGCAGGCAACCATCTCCCGGCGGGGATATGAGCCCAACCTGGGGCACTGGCGTATGGGGTTGCTTTCCTTGGACGCCGCACTGACTGATTGGGTTTGGCGACCGCATCCAGGAGGTCAGTTCCGACCGCGGCACGACCGTCTACCATTACGATCTCGGCGCCAACCTGACCCAGCTGGTCGATGCCGCCGGCACGGTCACCAACCACAGCTACGATCCGCTCGATCGCATCCTGACGACGACCTATCCGGCCGATAGCGCGGAGAACGTCGCCTATACCTACGACGAGAATTGCGGCTGCAACGGGATCGGCCGGCTGACCTCGCTGACCGATGCGGCCGGCTCGTTGACCCGCGCCTACAACCGCCGCGGCGAGGTCACGCGCGAGACCCGGACCAGCGGCGCCGCGGTGCTGACCACGACCTATACATACGACCGCGCCGGCCGCATCGCTGCGATCGGTTATCCCTCGGGGCTCGCCGCAAGCTATACCCGCGACACGATGGGGCGGATTACGTCAGTCGGCGCGGCGAACCCATTATTTGCCGGCAACGACCTTCTTGGTCTCGGACGCTCAGTCTGGCGAGCGCATGCGATAGCCCACGCCCTGCTCGGTCAGTATGTGACGCGGCTGTTCCGGATCAGCCTCGATCTTGTGCCGCAGCGCACGAATATAGACGCGTAAGTACTGCACTTCCGCTCCCGCGCCGCCCCAGACTTCCCGCAACAGAAACCGGTGCGTGAGAACCTTCCCCGCATGCGCGACAAGTACGCGCAGAATCTCGTATTCCTTGGGCGACAGCTTCACTTCGTCGCCGTCGCGCGTGACGACGCGCCGGACAAGGTCAACCGCAAGATCGCCGCAGCGGAAGACCGGCCGCTCGCCCTCCTGTTGTAACCGGTGCCGTACGGCCGCCCGGATGCGGGCCAGCAGCTCGTCGATGCCGAAAGGCTTGACGACGTAATCGTCGGCGCCAAGATCGAGCGCCTTCACCTTGCCGCTTTCGTCACTGCGGCTCGAAAGAACGATAATGGGCAGCGTCAGCCGCTGCTCGCGAAGACGTTCGATAATGACGAGACCGTCAATATCCGGCAGGCCAAGATCAAGTACCAGGATATCGGGCGGGCTCCGCCGCAGCTGATCGAGAGCACCGCTGCCGGTCTCGGCTTCGCGGACAAGGTAACCTCCCGTGCTCAGGCTGGTGCGAAGGAAGCGGCGGATCGCCGGCTCGTCGTCGACCACGAGAACTTTGAGCGGGTTGCCCTTGCCGATCATGCTATGGTCTTGGCCGGCGACCGGTGAGCCAACGCGAGCGGGAAGCTGATCGTGAACACGGCGCCCGAGCGGCCGTTGCGATTGCCGGCGTCAATCGTTCCCCCCATGGCGTCGACAAAACCCTTGCAGATGGCAAGGCCTAGCCCCGTACCGACGCGTCGGTTATCGGCAGCCCGTGCGCGATAGAACTTGTCGAAAATGCGCTCCAGGTCGGCGGCCGGTATGCCCGGTCCTTCGTCGATGATTTGGAACCGGACAGCGCTCTCGTCCTGCTGTACCCGCAGTTCAATCTCGGTTCCGTCGGTGGCGTATTTCGCCGCGTTGTCGAGAACATTGAACAAGACCTGCTCGAACAACACCGGATCGAGCTTCAGCATCGGCAGCTTCGCGCCGAGATTGACCTTCACGCGGTGCTTGGCCAGGACTTTGCCGGCGCGTTCCAACGCGCTGCCGACGATATCATCGGTGTCGACCGGTTCGGCGCGCGGGGTGACGGCCCCGGCTTCGAGCTTCGTCATGTCGAGAAGATTGGCAATAAAGCGGCTTAGCCGTTCCGCCTCTTCCTGGATCGTGCCAATCAGCTCATCCTGCGCCGCATCGTCAAGCGAATGGCGGAAGTCGCGAAGGCTCGTGACCGAGCCGAGCACGGAGGCGAGCGGCGTGCGCAGGTCGTGAGAAATCGACGTCAGCAACGCGGTGCGAAGCTGTTCGGTCTCGATCGCCACCTGTGCCCGCTCGACGTCTTGCGCAAGGCTCATGCGCTCGACAGCGAGCGCCGCCTGATCGGCGAGAGCTTTCAGCAGACGGTGCTGATCGGGTGACAACAACGGTCCGTCTCGATCGTTATCCAGACCGGCGACAGCGACCACGCCGCGAGACGTGCCAATTGGCATGAAGAGGCGCTTGGCGCCGGGCAATGTGTCGGCGCCTCGCCCAGCCGGCTCGTTGTGCTCCCAGCACCATTTGGCTGCCGCAAGATCGGCCTCGCCGAGCGTATCCTCCGGAGGATACGCAGCCCGCACGCTGACCGAGTTCTCGTCGGGCAGCAGAAGAACGACGTTGACCTTTAACATCGACGCCATTTGAAAGGCTGTTGCCCACAGCAGGTCGTCCAGCGTGACCGCCGCCGAGAGTTTTCGCGCAAACAGATACAAATCCTCGGTCGTCGCCGCGCGCTGGCGTGCCGTGACCGCCTGGGCGCGAACGCGCGCCGTCAGATTGCTGGCGATGATCGCGACGATCGCAAAGACGACGAGAGCAACGACGTTCTCCGGATCGGCAATCGTGAAGGTGTAGAGCGGCGGCAAAAAAAAGAAGTTGTAGGCGAGGACGCTCAGCAGGCACGCCAGCAGCGACGGCCAGAGGCCGTAGGTAACGGCAGTGGCCAGCACCGAGGTCAAAAGGACCAAGGCGATGTTGTAGATGCCGACAAATTGCTGGAGCGCTAAGCTCAAGCCCAGCGCGGCTGCGACGAAAAGGCCAGCCGCGACGAGCGGTCCCGCATCGAGCGGGGGTGGCGAATGAGCAAGCTCAACCGACGGCGGCCTCGAGCTTTCACGCGCAGCGCGAGGTGCCGTCGGCTCGGCGATGACATGAACGCTAATGTCGCCCGCTTGTCGGATCAGATGATGCGTTGTCGACCCGCGCAGCCACTCCAACCAACGCGGCCGTCGCGACTTCGCAATCACCAGATGCGTATAATTGTTGCTGCGCGCGTAGCTAAGCATGCCCTCGGCCACGTCGGTTCCGGGTACAGTGACCGTCTCGCCGCCGAGCCGCTGCGCCAGGCGCAGGCATTCGGCGACCCGGTCACGCTGTTCCTCGGTCAGGCGCAGCGACTGGGAGGTCTCGATATGGACAGCGCTCCAAGGCGCGCGCAGTCGGTCGGCAAGGCGCCGCGTATAGCGCACGACACTCGCGCAGCGAGGGTCGTGGTTTACCCCCACCAGGAGACGTTCGGCCGCCGGCCAGGGCCCCTCGATGGCATGGGCCCGCATGTAGTCGACCATCTGCTCGTCGACCCGTTGCGCCGTTCGGCGCAGGGCAAGCTCGCGCAGCGCCGTCAGGTTGCCCGGCTGGAAGTAGTGACGCGTCGCGCGCTCGGCATGCTCGGGAACGTAGACCTTGCCCTCGTTGAGCCTT
Organism: Alphaproteobacteria bacterium; assembly: GCA_019241915.1. Lineage (GTDB taxonomy): Bacteria > Pseudomonadota > Alphaproteobacteria > ATCC43930 > CGMCC-115725 > DATARH01. The sequence goes on along the minus strand of JAFAWI010000443.1, from coordinate 2,969 downwards.
TGGACAAGATCGGCGGGCGTCAGATCCACCAATTCGATATCGTCGGCGTTATCGATGATCGAATCGGGAACCGTCTCGCGGATGCGGATGCGCGTAATCCGGGCGACGACGTCGTTGAGGCTTTCGACATGCTGGATGTTGAGGGTCGTGTAGACGTCGATCCCTGCCGCCAGCAGCTCTTCCACATCCAGGTATCGCTTGGGGTGTCGGCAGCCCGGGGCATTGGTGTGCGCCAACTCGTCGACGATCGCCAGCTGCGGCCGTCGCTTGAGCAGCGCATCGAGATCCATTTCATCGAGCGTCAGGCCGCGATAGGGCATGCCGCGGCGCGGTACCACTTCCAACCCCTCAAGCAGCTTTTCGGTTTCCCGACGGTTGTGGGTCTCGACCAAGCCGACTGCCACGTCCACGCCTTGACGCCGCTTGGCCTGAGCGGTCTGCAACATCTCATAGGTCTTGCCGACACCGGGTGCAGCGCCGAGGAAAATTTTGAGTCGACCGCGTGATTCCTGCGTGGCTTGGCGCAGCAAAGCATCCGGCGACGGACGGTGATGTTGCTCGCCGCGATCGTCCATCATATGCGCTCTTCACCTTGCGCCGTGTCCGGTCGGCACACGCGTGGCCAAGCTGGAGGTGATATCCCAGGCTCTGGCCCCATCAAAATGTAGCGCGCCCTGCGCCGCTTTCGCGTCTACTTTTCGCACAGCTCCAATTTGAGGACTCGCCGATGCGAGATATCACTGTGCCGAACGGATTCTCCCGAGACCAAGCTATCAGCTCTTCTTTAGGGCATCGAGCGCCAGGTTGAGCTTCAGGACGTTGACGCGAGCCTCGCCGATGACCCCGAGGAATCGTTCCTCCACCTGGCTCGCCACCAGCTGGCGCACGGCGTCTTCGGCAAGACCTCGCGCCTTGGCCACGCGCGGCACCTGGAAGTATGCCCCTGCCGGCGTGATGTCTGGGTCGAGACCGCTGCCCGATGTCGTCACCAGATCGACTGGAACCGGTACGCGGGGGTTCTCGGCCTGGAGCTTCTTCGTGTCTTCGGCCACGCGATCAATCAAAGCTTTGGACGTTGGCCCCAGGTTGGATCCTGCGGAATTATCCGCGGCATAAGGCGTCGCGACCGTCTTCGAGGGGTCGTTGGGATCGGGTTCGCTCGTGGCCGACGGACGGCTGTGAAAATATTTGCGGTCTGCGAAGTTCTGACCGATCAGCTCGGATCCGACCACCGTACCGTTCCGCTCGATCAAGCTGCCGTTTGCCTGGCGTGGGAACAGAACCTGGGCGATGCCGGTCATTCCCAGCGGATAGATCAGGCCCGTGATAATCGTCATCACGACGATCATCACGAGGGCGGGACGAATCTGCTGCAGCATGCGATTTGACCTTCGAATAAGCCGCCGGTGTTATGCGAGACCGATCGCGTTGACGACCAGATCGATTGCCTTGATGCCGACGAACGGGATGATGATGCCGCCGATGCCGTAGACGAGCAGGTTGCGGCGCAGGATGTTGGCCGCGCCCACCGGACGATAGGCTACGCCTCTCAGTGCCAGGGGAATCAGCGCGATAATGATCAGCGCGTTGAAAATGATCGCAGAGAGGATCGCGCTTTGCGGCGTTGCCAGATGCATCACGTTCAGTGCGGCGAGCGGGCCGGTAGTTTGACCTGCAGCGGCATAAAACGCGGCGAACATCGCCGGGATGATCGCGAAGTACTTGGCCACATCGTTGGCGATCGAGAAGGTGGTCAACGCACCGCGCGTCATCAGCAATTGTTTGCCAATCTCGACGATTTCAATGAGCTTGGTCGGATCGCTGTCGAGATCGACCATATTGCCGGCCTCGCGCGCGGCCATCGTCCCGGTGTTCATCGCCACGCCGACATCGGCCTGCGCCAGCGCCGGCGCGTCGTTGGTACCATCGCCGCACATCGCCACGAGCTTGCCCTGAGATTGCTCCTCGCGAATGAGCCGCAGCTTGTCTTCGGGTGTGGCTTGGGCGAGGAAGTCGTCGACCCCGGACTCTGCCGCGATGGCGGCGGCGGTCATCGGATTGTCGCCCGTGATCATCACGGTGCGGATGCCCATCGTGCGCAGCGCCGCGAACCGCTCGCGGATGCCGCCCTTGACGATGTCCTTGAGGTGAATGACGCCCAGCAGCTTGCCGTCCTGCGCCACCCCAAGCGGCGTACCGCCAGTCTTGGCAATGCGCTCGGCAAGAGCCTGCACTTCCTGCACGGCAGCGTCCTGGCGGACCATCACGGCAATATTGCCGCCGGTCGCACCGTTCGTCTGGGCCGCCTCGGCATAGGCGAGCACCGCATCGACCGCGCCTTTGCGGATCGACGAGTCTTCCAGATCGATGCCGCTGATCCGCGTCTGGGCCGAGAACGGTATAAAATGGGCGTTGAGCGGGGCCATATCGCGTCCGCGAATGCCGTATCTTTCCTTGGCGAGCACGACGATGGAGCGCCCCTCCGGCGTCTCGTCCGAGAGTGAGGCGAGCTGGGCCGCGTCCGCAAGCTGGCGCTCGCTCACGTCCTGCAGTGGCAAGAACTCCGTCGCCTGCCGGTTGCCAAGCGTAATCGTGCCGGTCTTGTCGAGCAGCAGCGTGTCAACGTCGCCCGCCGCCTCGACGGCACGGCCTGACATGGCCAACACATTGAACCGCACCAACCTGTCCATGCCGGCAATGCCGATCGCCGAGAGAAGTGCCCCAATCGTCGTCGGGATCAAGGTCACAAACAGCGCCACAAGCACCAGCACGCCAATGTTTCCGCCGGCGTAGTTGGCAAAGCTCGGTATCGTGGCGACAGCGAAAACGAAGATGATCGTCATGCCGGCGAGCAGGATGTTGAGCGCGATCTCGTTCGGTGTCTTCTGGCGCTCGGCCCCCTCCACCAGTGCAATCATCCGATCGAGAAAGGTCGAGCCCGGCGCCGCGGTGATGCGCACCTTGATCCA
>JAFAWI010000319.1 GCA_019241915.1 Alphaproteobacteria bacterium | reverse complement strand
GCTGCCAAGCATCAACCCATTCAATCACCGTGCTGACCGCAACAGCGAACCGCCGCGCCGCACCCTGACGCGACAGACCACTCTCAACCGACCGAACAACCCGTTCTCGTAGATCCTGTGAATACGGTCGTGCCATGCATGCTGGCCCCCATCTCCAGCACGCAGCTTGAATCACAATCCCAACCCAAACGGAATCCCTCTTGCCGATTCCTTCAGATCGGATACCGCTCTAGGTGCGATACTTCGATTCGAAGAAATGGGAGGTTTTGTTGAGTCAGAAGAGCAAAAAATTGCTTTCGTTGAGGTCGTGCGCAGGATGAGACAAGAAGGCGGTGGCAAATCTGATTTTTCTGATAAAGGCCTCTTTTTACTGACCATGTATACAGATTGGGAGGACTGGTCTAAGAAACCTCAGCGCAGGAAAAAAGCGCCATAATTATGAGCGCCTACTGCGACTAGCTCGAACAACCGAGGCGAGACGGGTTTCCAACACATCGAGCCGGCGTTCGAGCTCATCGACCCGGCGCGCGAGCTCGGCGACCTCGCCGCCCGGTGCGCCGCCGGCGCCGAGCGGCAACCCGAACGGGCCAAAGAACGGCGGCCAGGTCGGGGCCGGCGCGGCGGCGTGCCCCTCCCCCGCCGGCGGCGGATAGGCAAACCGGTCGGTGAACGCCATCCAGCGGTTCAGTGTTTCGATCGCACGCGGGTCGGCCAGCAGCGTCGTCAAATACTGCACCCACAGCGCCAGATACCGTTGTGCCACGTCGTCGGCATCGCTCATCGCCGCGATTATAGCCGCCCTCCGCCGCGCGCGCCCAGCGGCCCGGCCCTGCGCCGCGCAAATGATAAGCCAAACCTGGCCGAACGCGTTATTGTTGCAGGGCAGCATCGTCGCTGGATCGAGGCAGCGGACGCATGAACACGCCAGGCAGCGAAACCGGGCAAAAGCCCGTCATCGTCAAGAAATACGCCAACCGGCGCCTCTACAATATGGCAACGAGCAGCTATGTGACGCTCGAAGACCTCGCCAAGATGATCAAGGAAGGCGGCGATTTTGTCGTCCACGACGCCAAGACCGGCGAAGACATCACCCGGTCGGTGCTGACCCAGATCATTGTCGAGCAGGAGCAGAAGGGCCAAAACCTGCTGCCGATCAGCTTCCTGCGCCAGCTGATCTCGTTCTACGGCGACAGCATGCAGTTTCTGGTGCCGGGGTACCTCGAACAGGCGATGGTGTCGTTCGCCAAAAACCAGGAGCAGATGCGCAACACATTGCGCAACACGTTCGGCCTGTTTCCGTTCGGTCAGTTCGAGGAGATGGGCAAGCAGAACATGGCGCTGTTCGAGCAGGCGCTGAAAATGCTCTCGCCTTACGGCGCCGGCGCTGCCTCAGCCGCCGCGGAGAAACCCGCCGCGCCGGCCCCGCCCGCAAGCGAGGACCCGCGCCTCCAGCGGCTCGAAACCCAGATCGACGCCCTCACCAAACAGCTCGACGCGCTGACCCGGAAGGATCTGCCTTAATCGGCTATGCCGCCGGCGACGCCGGCGCCGGGGCGTCGAGCGTCGCCGCGCCGAAATAGTGGCCCTGAAACAGATCGACGCCGTCGCGGCGCAGCAGCTGCACCTCGGCCTCGCGCTCGACCCCTTCGGCGATCGTCCGAAAGCCGAACCCCTGCGCCAGACCCAACAAATGGCGCACAAACAGCTGGCTGTCACGGTTGGCGGCGATGTCGCGGATGAACGAGCGGTCGATCTTGACCATGTCGACCGGGAGGCTCTGCAAATACTGCAACGAGGTGTAGCCGGCGCCGAAGTCGTCGAGCGCGACGCGGCAGCCGGCGCGGCGCAGCGCGCTGATGAAACGCGCGGATTCTTCGATGTCGTCGAGCGCCGCGGTCTCGGTCACCTCGATCACCAGACGGCTCGCCAGCCCCGGTTGGCCGCGCAGCCGCGCCGTCAGCGAGCGCAGCCACGGCCGGTCGGCCGTGGTCAATGCCGAGATGTTGAAGCCGAACCGCGCGTGCGGATTGGCGGCCGCGGCGGCGACCGCCATG
>JAFAWI010000293.1 GCA_019241915.1 Alphaproteobacteria bacterium | reverse complement strand
TGCCGGCCTCGCCTGCCGGGCCGTCTCCGGTGGTGTTGGGGCCGGCTTCGACGGTCGCCGCAGGCCGTACCGAGGTCCTGGCGTTTGGCGAAGCGCAGGCCCAGAAGGTCAGTGTGGTTCGCGGCGCCAATATCGAGCTGGCCAGCCTGCACACGCTAACGTCATTGCCGGGGAGCGGGCGGATCGAGACCGTACGCTTTGGCGAGGCGGGCGGCGCGGTCAATGTCGTGCGCGGCGGCGCCGCCGGCGATGACGGGCTCGATCTGTTCGCTCCGGCCAAGGCCGGCGAGCTCGACAGGGTGGCGTTTGCCGTCGATGGCGCCGAGAGCGGGCATGGCAGCAACTTTGCGATGTGGCGGGCCGATCCCGATGGCCCGCAAGGTCCGATGCAGGTGAGCGCCGCGGCGGCGTTCGATGTCGGCGGGGGCGACCGCTTCGACATGCGGCAGAACCGCGCGATGGGCCGCGCCTACCTGGCGCTGCTCTATCAGCGCTACGGCAACTGGCCCGACGCGATCGCCGCGTACAATTGGGGGCCCGGCAACCTCGATCAGTGGATCGGCGCCGGCCGGCCGGTCGACCGGCTGCCGCTGGAAACGGCGCGCTATCTGCTCAAGGTGCTGCGCGACGCGCTGCTGGTCGGGCCGTCCTGACAATAGACGGCGAGACCCGCCGTCGGCGGGCGGCAGCCGGTCCGGGCGACGCCGGTGGCGGCGGTAGAGACGACAGCCATCCCAAATCGCCGGTGCGGCGTTCAGGTTGCGGAGCAGGTCATGCGCCGCTCGCCGTCAACGCCGCGGCGACCGCGCGCCGCCAGCCGGCGCTGCGCTCGGCGCGTTCGTCGTCCGGCATCTGCGGCGCGAATACGCGGTCGGCGCGCCAGCGTATGGTCATCTCATCGGGTGGCGGGCAGAGGCCGCGCTGCAACCCGGCGACATAGGCGGCGCCCCAGGCGGTGGTCTCGACCGAGGCGGGGCGTTCTATGCGCGCCGGCAGGATGTCGGCGAGAAACTGCATCGCCCAGTCGTTCGCCGCCAGGCCGCCGTCGACGCGCAGCGCGTCGATGGCAAGACCGCTGTCGGCTTGCATCGCACCGATAAGGTCGCGGGTCTGGTAGCCGACCGCCTCCAGCGTCGCGCGCGCCAGCTCGGCGGGTCCGCACTCGGCGGTGAGGCCGCAGATCGTGCCGCGCGCCGCGGTCGCCCAATGCGGCGCACCGAGCCCGGCAAAGCCCGGCACAAAGTAGATGCGCTGGCGCGGGTCGGCGCGCGCGGCCAGCGCCTGCGTCTCCGCCGCGGTGGCGATGACGCCGAGCCGGTCGCGCAGCCATTGCACCGCGGCGCCGGCGATAAAGATGCTGCCTTCAAGCGCATAGGCGGTCGCGCCGCCGAGACGGTAGGCGATTGTGGTCAGCAGCTTATGCGACGAGACGGCAGGCGCCGTGCCGGTGTGGACCAGCGCGAAAGCGCCGGTGCCGTAGGTCGATTTGACCATTCCCGGCCGGAAACACGCCTGGCCGATCAGCGCCGCCTGCTGGTCGCCGGCGATCCCGGCAATGGGGATCGCACTGCCGAACAGCGCCGGCAGCGTGTTGCCGTAATCGGCGCCGGTGTCGCAAACCTCGGGCAGCAGCCGGTCTGGGATGCCGAACGCGTCGAGCAAGCCCTCGTCCCAGGCGAAACGGTGCAGGTCATAGAGCATGGTGCGCGAGCAATTGGTGACGTCGCTCCGGTGCTGCGCGCCGCCGGTCAGCCGCCACAGCAGCCAGCTGTCGATCGTGCCGAAGGCGATGTCGCCGGCGCGGGCACGCGCGTCGAGCCCGTCGATATTGTCGATCAGCCAGCGGATTTTTGACGCCGAGAAATACGGGTCGATCACCAGCCCGGTGCGCGCCGCGACCGCCGCCTCGAGGCCAACGACGGCGCGCCAGGCGTCGCAGATCGGCGCGGTCCGGCGATCCTGCCAGACAATCGCGTTGTGCACCGGGCGGCCATCGGCGCGCTCCCACAGCACCGTCGTCTCGCGCTGGTTGGTGATGCCGATCGCGGCGACGGGGCGGCCGTCCGCGGCGGCAATCGCCTCACGGCACGTCGCGACGACCGCCTGCCAGATCTCCTCGGGGTCGTGCTCGACCCAGCCGGGCTGAGGATAGATCTGGCGCAGCTCGCGGCGCGCGATGCGTTGTATGCCGCCGGCCGCGTCGAACAGGATGGCGCGAGTGCTGGTGGTGCCCTGGTCAATCGCCAGCAGGTAGTCTTTGGCGCTCATCGCCCGCCCTTTGTTCCGCCCCCTTGTGCCACGGAACGACGCGTCGGCGGAGCCGCGCTGTGTGCGGTCGCGGTGGACGCAGCCGAAACCGCCGTGGCGCGATGCGGCCGTTGGGCTATCATGACAGCGTTCCGACCGTTAGCCCAACCGCCGTGGCCGCAGCCAAGCCGACCCCCGCGCGCGACGCAGCTCCGCCTCGCCAGCCGAGCGCGCTGTCAACCGTCTTTCGCCGGCTCGCCAAGGAAGAGCCGGCGCCGGACGCCGGCGCTCGGATGCGGTTTGAGGGGTTTGCCGAGACGCCGCAGCCGGCTGCGTCCCGACCCGCGGCCCGGGTGCCGCTGAGCCGTCGGGTGCGCGATTGGCTCGGCGAGGCGCCGCCGCCCTTCGAGCGGCTGTCGCCCGCCGCTCCTGCGCCACCTCGCCACGGCAACCCGCCCGTCGCAACGCCGGCCGCGGCCCGGCCAGCGCCTCCGGATGCGCGTCCTGCCGCTGCTGCGGCCGCCGCCCCGGCGGCACCTGTAACCAGACCGGCACCGGTTCTCGGGCCAGTTCCGGTTGCCGCGCCGGTAACGGCCCCGGCTCCCGCGCCTCCGCCGTATGAGCGGACGGCTCAGCACCCCCCTGCTGGCATGCCGCGCAACCGGCGGCTGTATCGGCGCATTCCGCTCCCGGCCGAGCTGGAGGTCGCCGGTCTCGCCTGCACGCTGATCGACCTCTCGGTCGGCGGCTTTGCCGCGGCCAATGCGCCGCCGCTGGAGCCGAACACTCCGGTCGAGGTCGGGCTGCGGCTGGCGATCGACGGCATCGAAGTCGGGGCTCGGCTCAACGCCCGCATCCTCTATGTCAGCCACGGCCGCTCCGCCGGCAAATTTGTCGAGCTCTCGGCCAGTCAGACCGCATTTCTGCGCTACCTCGTGACCTGGCGCGGCGCGTCGGTCGGCGCGGTCGGCGCAACGACGCTGCTCGACGCGATCACCGGCGGGGCGGCACTGGAGCGCGACAGCACAGCCGGCTTTGGCCGACGCCCGCGCCGCGCGTGGTGGGCCGGGCTGAGCGGCAAGACCGGTGCCGGTCAGTAGACGACGACGCTCCTGATCGACTTGCCCTCGTGCATCAGGTCAAAGCCGCGGTTGATGTCGGCCAACGGCATCGTGTGGGTGATCAGGTCGTCGATGTTGATCTTGCCGTCCATGTACCAGTCGACGATGCGCGGCACGTCGGTGCGGCCGCGCGCGCCGCCGAACGCGGTGCCCTTCCAGATGCGACCGGTGACGAGCTGGAACGGCCGGGTCGAAATCTCCTGCCCCGCGCCGGCGACACCGATGATGACGCTGACCCCCCAGCCGCGATGGCAGCATTCCAAAGCCTGCCGCATCGTCTGCACATTGCCGATGCATTCGAAGCTGTAATCGGCGCCGCCCTTCGTCAGATCGACGAGGTACGGCACGAGGTCGCCCTGCACCTCCTGCGGGTTGACGAAATGGGTCATGCCGAATTTCTCGGCGAGCGCGCGCCGCGCCGGGTTGAGGTCGACCCCGACGATCGTCTCGGCCCCGACCATTCGTGCGCCCTGCACGACATTGAGCCCGATCCCGCCGAGCCCGAACACGACGACCTTGGCGCCGGCCTCGACCTTGGCGGTGTTGATCACCGCACCGATGCCGGTGGTGACCCCGCAGCCGATGTAGCAGACCTTGTCGAACGGCGCGTCGTCGCGGATTTTCGCGACCGCGATCTCGGGCAGCACGGTGAAGTTCGAAAACGTAGAGCAGCCCATGTAGTGGTGGATTTTCCCGCCGCCCAATGAGAACCGGCTGGTGCCGTCGGGCATCAGCCCCTGACCCTGGGTCGCGCGGATTGCCGTGCACAGGTTGGTCTTGCGGCTGAGGCACGCCTCGCACTGCCGGCACTCGGGCGTATAGAGCGGGATCACATGGTCGCCCTTCCTGAGCGTCGTCACCCCCGGCCCGACATCGACGACGATCCCGGCGCCCTCATGCCCGAGGATCGCCGGAAAGAGACCCTCCGGGTCGGCGCCCGACAGCGTGTAGGCGTCGGTGTGGCAGATCCCGGTGGCCTTGAAGATCGGAAGAGCACACG
>JAFAWI010000110.1 GCA_019241915.1 Alphaproteobacteria bacterium | reverse complement strand
CGCAGACTGTGAAACCGGTGAAGTTCACGCTGCCTTGGGTGGCCGAGGGCAGCAACATGTTCACCTTTGTCGCCAAGGGCATGGGACTTTGGGAGAAGCTCGGGCTCGATGTCAGTATCGCGCGCGGTTCGGGGTCGGTCGCCTCGGCGCAGGCAATCGGCTCGGGGCAGTTCGATTTTGGCCTGTCCGCGCCGCCGGCGGCGATCTTGCAATCGGTCAAGGGGCTATCGCTGATGGCGCTCGCCGTCTGCGCTTATGACGCGACGATGGGCATCGGCGTGCTCAACGATTCGCCAATCAAGACACCCAAGGATCTCGAAGGCAAACAGCTCGGATCGACGGTGACCTCCGGCGAATACCCTTTTCTGCCCGCGTTCGCCGACAAGGCCGGCTTCGATCTGACCAAGGTGACGTCTGTCTCTCTCGACAACAAGGTGCGCAACCGGATGCTGTCGGAGAAGAAGATCGACGCCATCTCCGGCTTTGCCACCAGCGCGATGCCCGAATATGCGGCGACCGGGGTCGCCGCGCATTTCATGCTCTACAGCGATTACGGCATCCCCAACTACGGCAATACGCTGTTCACTCAACCCGACCGTGCCGAAAAAGACCCGCAGCTGTGCGCCGCGATGGTTGAGGGGCTGTTGCAGGGGCTGAAGGCGGCGCTGCTCGACCCGGCCGAAGCGATCAGCGTGTTCTTCAAGCAAGTGCCCGAATTGGCGCTTGCCGCACAAGCCAAGGAGCAGACCCGCGTCGGAACCGGCATCATGTCCTTTGTCAGTGCCCGCGAAGCCATCAAGAGCCACGGCATGGGCTATATCGAGGTCAAGGACTACGAGGCGATGACGGACCTGGTGATGAAATACATCGCCAAGCCGGAGTACAAGCGGCCCGATACCGCCAGCATCATGACCAACAAATTTACCGGGGGCATCAAGCTCAGCGAGGCTGAGTTCGCTCAGGCGCAAAAAAATTCGCAGGAATTTCGTGCTTACGTGACGTGAGCGCGATGCCCGATAGTTTCGTCCAAAACAGGGTCCCGGCCGCCGCCACGACGCAATGCGTCGAGGTCATCGAGGTCAGCAAGATATACCACGGCGGGACGCAGAATGCGGTGGAGGCGGTAAGCTCCGTCAATTTTTCGGTTCCGCACGGCCAGTTCGTGGCGATCCTCGGCCCCTCGGGCTGCGGCAAGAGCACGCTCTTGATGATGGTCGGCGGGCTGGAAGCGGTGACAACGGGCCGCATCGAGGTCGACGGCTCGCCGATGGCCGGCCCGCGCACCAGCATCGGCATCATGTTTCAGGATTCGACTCTGCTGCCTTGGAAGAGCGCGCTCGACAACGTGCTGTTCCCGATCAAGGTTCTCAAACGACCGGTTCAGGAGTACCACGACAACGCGCACGCGTTGCTCGACCGGGTCGGCCTGTACGGCTTTGCCCAGAAGAAACCGCACGAGCTGTCGGGCGGCATGCGCCAGCGGGTCTCGATTTGCCGCGCGCTGGTCTACGAGCCCAACGTGCTGCTGATGGACGAACCGTTCAGCGCGCTCGACGCGATCACGCGCGACGAGATGAACGGATTGCTGCTCGATCTTTGGCAGCAATACACCAAGACCGCGCTGTTCGTGACGCACAGCATCCGCGAGGCGGTGATGCTTGCCGACCGGGTGCTGGTGATGACCCAGCGGCCGGCGACGATCGTCGAAGATTTGACCATTCCCTTCGCGCGGCCGCGCGAGATGTCGATCGGCGAGAGCCGCGAGTTCAACGAAATCTGCGGCCATCTGCGCGAGCGGATCGAGCACAGCCATTTTGAAGGCCGGCGCTGACCTCCCCTCCTCGAGGGTGACGACCAAGAGCATCGGGGGAAGCGTGGCGACGACCTCGGTGCATCCCGCAGCGGGTTGCGGCTAGTGGAGGTGGCGATGCAGCGGCGCACGATTTCGCGACGGGTTCTTCTCGGCAAGACCGTCGGCCTCGCGGCCGCGAGCCTCATGCCGCTGCCGGCGATCGCCGAGACGCGGCAAGTCAAGTTCACCCTGCCCTGGCTCGCGCAGGGGGCCTATGCATTCGTCTACATGGCGAACGCCAAGGGCTTCCTGCAAAAACGCGGCATCGAAATGTCGATCGCGCGCGGGTTCGGCTCGTTCGCGGCGGCACAGAGCATCGTCGGCGGCCAGTTCGATATCGGGCTCTGCGCCGCGCCGGCGCTGACGCTGTCGATCGCCAAGGGATTGCCGCTGGTGGCGCTGGCGACCACCGATTACGACGCGACAATGGGCATCGGCGTCCTCGCCGACTCGCCGATCCAGAAGCCGCAGGACCTTGCCGGCAAGAAGATCGCCTCGGTGCCCACGTCGGCCGAATTTCCGTTTCTTCCCGCCTTTGCCAAGAAAGCCGGGCTCGACCTCGGGACCGTCGAATCCGTGCATGTCGACAACAAGGTGATCGAACACCTGCTCGAGGAGAAGCAAGTCGACGCGATCACCAATTTCGCATCCAGCAGCTACCCGATCTTCATGTCGCGGAGCATCCAGACCCGGTGGCTGCTCTACAGTACGGCCGGGATTACCAACCACGGCCAGACCCTCACCGTGACCAAGGACATGCTGGCAAAGGATCCTGGCTTCTGCGAAGCGATGGCGGATGCGATCCTGGCGGGCCTCGCCTTTGCGATGACCGATCCGGACGAGACGGTCGACCTATTCCTCAAAGCGCTGCCGGAAATGGCGCTCAACCCGAACGCCAAGGAATTTGCTCGGCTGGGTGTGCTGATGTGGCAGCACTCCGTAGACAAACCGCAGGCGCGGGAGCACGGTCTCGGTTGGTCTGACCCCCAAGCCTACGGCGAGATGGTCGAGCTGGTGATGACCTATCTTGCCGCGCCGGGAGTGAACCGTCCCGAAATCGAGGCGCTGTTCACCAACCGGTTCGCCGGCAACATCAAGTTCTCCGACGCCCAGTGGGCGCAAATACGCGGGCGCGTCGCGGAATACGACAAGGTTTTTAGCTGAGCGGATCGGCCAGCGTGGCCCGCGCCTTGCACGATAGCTGCTGCGTCCGGTGCGGCGCGGAGTTTGAGGCATGACCGTCGAGACCGCCCAGTCGCGAGCCCTTGACCTCGTACCGTTTGGCGCGGCGCAGTTCCCCAGCCTGCGTCAGCTGCGGCCGGTGCTGCTGCCGGTGGCGACTGCAGGCACAGTGCTGCTGCTGTGGCAGGCGGTTTGTTTGGTGTTCCGCATTCCGCATGTGATCCTGCCGGCGCCGACCGAAATCGCCGGGGAGTTGTGGCGCATCTTGCCGACCCTGCTGAAGGAAGCGATACCGACGACGCTCGACTCGGTCGCTTCGTTTTGTCTCGCCAGCGGGCTCGGCGTCGGGTTGGCGATTGTGTTGACCTATTCGCCGTTGCTCCGTGACACGCTCTACCCCAACCTCGTGGCGTTTCAGCTGGTGCCGAAGGTGGCGCTCGCGCCGCTCTTTGTCGTGTGGCTGGGAATAACCAGCGAATCGCGTATCGCGTTTTCCACCTTTGCCAGCTTCTTTCCGGTGGTCATCTCGGCTGCTGTGGGGTTTGAGGGCGCCGACGCTTCGACCCTGCGGCTGTGCCGCTCGCTGACTGCGACCGATTGGCAGAGCTTCCGGCTGGTGCGGTTTCCGTTTGCGCTGCCGGCGATCTTCAGCGGGATGAAGATCGCAATGACCATGTCGGTGATCGGCGTGATCATCGGCGAGTTCATCTCTGCCAAGGCGGGGCTCGGCTTTTACATCCTCTATGCCAGCTCGCGGATGGAGACCGCGGCGATCTTCGCCGCGCTGTTCGTCCTCTGTATGATCGGCGCCGCGCTCTACGGCGCGGTGGCGCTGGCCGAGAGGCACGTGCGGCGCCACTACGGACGGCGCTGACGGAAAATCGGGAGGAAGCATGGCGAAGACGATCGACAGGCTGGCGCCGGTATTCGACACGGTCATTGCCGGCGGACGCGTCATCGACCCCAGGAACAAGCTCGACGCGGTGTGCGACATCGCCATCCGCAAGGGCCGCATTGCCGCCGTAGGGCACACGCTCGCGCGCGGCACGGCAAAGGTGATCGACGCTTCCGGTCTTGTGCTGACGCCAGGGCTCATCGACACGCATGCGCATGTCTACGAGCATGTCTCAGGCGATTTCGGCCTCAACCCCGACATTGTGGGCGTACGCAGCGGCGTGACGACGGTCGTCGACCAGGGCGGACCGAGCGCGCTGACCTTCGACGGGTTCCGCAAGTTCATCGTCGAAAAGGCGAAGAGTCGGGTCCTCGCTTTCATTTCAGCTTATCTCGCCGGTGGGCTGCTGGGACACCGCTACGTCGACCTCTACGGACCCTCCGGCATCAATGTGAAGGCGATCGTCAAGGCAGCGCGGGACAATCCCGACCTCGTGCGCGGCATCAAGGCGCATGCCGAGCCGGGCGGCTACTCGCGCTGGGGCATGGCCTCGATGAAGCTTGCCAAACAGGCCTCACGCGAGCTGAAGCTGCCGGTTTACATCCATCTCGGCACGCTGTGGCCCGAGGCGAAGAAGAAGCCGGTCGACGCCGCCAAGATCATCGACGAGGTGGTGCCGCTGCTGGATGCCGGGGACATCCTGGCGCACCCGTTCACTCGCTTCCCGAGCGGATTTGTTGCCGAAGACGGTTCGATCCATCCGCTGATCAAGGAGGTCATCGCCAAGGGCATCCGTATCGATGTCGGCCGCGGCGCGCATTTCAGCTTCAAGAACGCCGAGCGAGTGCTCGCCGCCGGCATTTTGCCTTTCACGCTCGGCGCCGATCTGCACGGCTACAACGTCCGGCTCAAGGATGGCGGGCGGGCTTATCGCGGCATGTTCACCGGCGAGGGCGTCGACTCGCTTATCGCCGAAGACCGCGCCTCGCCCTTTGAGCGGCCCTACAGCCTGCATCATGCGATGACGGAGCTGGTCGCCCTCGGCGTACCGCTGGTCGAGGTCGTCCGCATGGCAACCGAAAACGCCGCGACCATGCTTGGCCTCGAGATGGAGATGGGGGCGCTCTCGGTCGGCATGCCGGCGGACATCTCCGCGCTGCGCATCGTCGACGGCAACTGGACCCTCGTCGACAGCGACAGCGAGACCCGCAAAACGCGACAGCTCATTCATCCCGACTTTGCGATCCGTGCCGGCAAGCTGTACCGCGCCGACTCGCCGCTGTTGCCCAACATCGCGGCAATGGCCGCCTAGCCGCGACGCGATGGCGATAGCTCAGGAGACAGCGTCCGCTCCCGCGCGCCTTGGCCTTGCGGCCGAAACGATGGCACACGTTGGCCGCGCGGTCGGCTTGCCGGTTGCCTTCGCGATATTCTGCGTCATCGCCTGGGAAGCACTCTGCCGGTTCGGCCACGTCTCGTCGGAGCTGCTGCCGGCTCCTTCCGCGGTATGGAACGTACTGGCCGGCAACCCCGGCATCCTGATGGAGCAGGCGGTTCCGACGACGATCGAGGTCGCCGTTAGCTTTGCCGTCGCGTGCGCGGTGGGCGTGCTGCTGGCGATCGGTATCACGTTCTCTGCCGCGATCCGCGAGGCGATCTACCCAAATATCGTGATGTTCCAGGTGATCCCAAAGATCGCGCTGGCGCCGCTGTTCATTGTCTGGCTCGGTGTGGGCGGCAAGTCGATCGTCACCGTCGGCGTCTTCATCGCGTTCTTTCCGATGGTGGTGTCTACCGCGACCGGGCTCGTCGGTGCCAAGCCCGACGTCCTGCAGCTGTGTCGCTCTCTCACTGCCTCCGAGTGGCAATGCTTCGTGCTGGTGCGCTTCCCCTATGCGATGCCCCACATTTTCGCAGGGATGAAGGTCGGGGTGACGATGGCGATGATCGGCGTCATCGTCGGCGAGTTCATCACCGCGCAAGCGGGGCTCGGCTACATCATCATGTTCGCCTCGTCCGCCGGCGAGACGGCGACGGTGCTGGCGGCGATCGTCGTCCTGTGCGGCATCGGCCTTGTTCTCTACGGCCTGGTCGCTTTGGGTGAGCTCGCGGTAAGGCGCTGGTACGGCGGCGAATTGCCGACGAGCGGTGTCATCTGAGCTGCCGATGACCGCGCTCGTCAGCCTGCCGATGTATAATCTGCCCGAGATGCGGGCCGCAAACGGGCGCTTCTGGGAGGCGTTGCGGGGCCTGCTTATCGAGGCCGGACTGCAAAATGTGCCCGAAAAGCTGTCGTTCGAGCGCGGGCCGGTGCCGCAGCGTCTCGAAGCAGAGCTGCTGTTCTCGCAGACATGCGGCTATCCGTTGGAAACCGTATTTAAGGGTCAGGCGATCCGGCTCGGAGCGCCGCTCTACGACGTGCCGGGCTGCACGATGTCGCAGCAGGGACCGACGCACCGCGCATTCTTCCTCGTGCGCGCCGATTCGCCGGTACAAACCCTTGCCGATCTGAAAGGCACGGTCTTTCTGCTTAACAGCCCGGTCTCGAACTCGGGTATGAACCTGCCGCGCCGTGCGCTTGCCGGGATCGTCGGGAGCAATCGATTCTTCAGCCGGGTCGTCGAAACCGGCGGCCATCCGGCAAGCCTCGATTGCCTGATCCAAGGGTCGGGCGACGTTGCGTCGATCGACTGCGTTACTTACGCCTTCTGGAAGCACCACCGGCCGGAGGCCGCGGCGCAAGTGCGCATCCTCGCGCAGACGCCTGTGAGCCCCGCCATCCCTTTTGTCACATCGGCCACGACACCGCCTGCGACGGTCGACTTGCTGCGCCGGGCGTTGCGCGCAGTGGCAAGCGAGCCGCGCTACGCGCGCGTTCGCACCGATCTCAAGATCGCCGGCATCGCCGATGTGCCCGACGCCGCGTATGCCGGCTTGCTCGACTACGAGCGTGAGGCCGCCGCGCTCGGCTACCCCATGCTCGTCTGAGGGAGACAGCCGATGGACATTATCGCGGCCCCGCTCGAAAAAATGCTTGCCGACCGCATTGCGCGCTTTGCCGAGCGGCGGGAAGACTGGAGTGTTTTTGGCTTCGAGACCGCGTTGGATCCGCGGTTTGCGCGGGCGCAGCGGCGCTACCTCGGCGCCTCCGGTTCGGCGGACCACGCGGACCTGCGCGGCTCAATTCCGGCCACCGCGTTCACGATGTCGATCCAGTCGATGCCGCCGGGCAACCAAATTCCGATGCATTGCCACGAGACCGAGGAGGTTTTCTTTATCCTCGAGGGCCAGGCACGGGTGCGCTGCTGGGAAAACGGCGAGAGCTGCGACATCACCCTCGGGCGCTGGGATCTCGTCGCGTTGCCGCCCTTTCTACAGCACGAGGTGTTCAACGAGGGCGATGTCGTCTGCCACCTGCAGACCATGCTCTCCAAGCCGCAACCGATGCGCCCGCAATACAACGATCCGGAGCTTCTGGCGCTGCAATCCAAGGAAGGCTAGGGAAGGCTTCACTCGGTGCGGCGGCCAAAGTCCGCCCGCACTCAACCGCCTGCTCAAGCCACAGGCAGTGGCACGGTTCGTGCTGATAGAGAAGCGGCTTCTCGCGGAGCCCCCTCCAGGGGAGGAACCCGAGATGGATGTGCTTCTTTGGGATCGTAGACCGGCTGCGGCGGGTTCTGCCGCATGACCGGGACTGTCGAAATCGCCGGGGGCGGTATCGCCGGGCTCACGACGGCTCTTGCCTTCGCGCGCAAGGGGTGGCGTGTCTGCGTCCATGAGCAGGATGACGACCTGCGCATCCTCGGCGCCGGCATCTATATCTGGGAAAACGGGTTGCGCGTGCTTGATGCGCTCGGCGTCTTTCACGCGGCGACATGGGGCGCTCAGCCGGCGTGGCGGCACGAAAAACGCGACCGCGGCGAGGTCTTCGCCAAAAGCAAGCTGATGCCATGTTTTCGCCTTTACGTTCCGACGCGCGAGGCGCTGCTGACGGCGCTGTACGACGCCCTGATCGCCGCCGGCGGTTCGGTCGAGTTCGGCTCGCAGGCGGTCGCCGCCACACCTGACGGCGTGCTTTGCTTCGCCGACGGGCACACCAGCGCCGACCTGATCGTGGCCGCCGACGGCATCAACTCGCCGGTCCGCGACAGCCTGGGGCTGTTGCGCTGGCGGCACGACATCGGCCAGTTCGCCTACCGCGCGATGATCCCTCGCGACCCGGCGGAGCTGAAGACCGAGATAGGGCGGACCCATTGCGAGAACTGGAACGGTTCGCGGCGCCTGCTCTACGCGCCGTGCAACGAAGAGTTGGCGTACGTCCAGCTGACCTCGCTCAAGGGCGATGTGCGCGGCAACGCCGTGCCGCTCGACCGCGATTTTTGGTGCGATCTCTTCCCCCAGCTTGCGTGGATGATCGAGCGGCTGCCCGATGACGGCCGCGGCGACTGGCTCGAACTGATCCGCACGCGCGGCTGGGCGAAAGGGCGCGTCGCGCTGGTCGGCGATTCGGCGAGCGCGCAACCGCCGTTTCTCGGTCAGGGCGGCGGCTGCGCAATGATGTCGGCCCTGGTACTTGCCGAAGCGATCGATCGGGCCGGCGATGTCGAAGCCGGCCTTGCCGCCTGGCAGCGCCGCCAGCGCCGCTTCACCGAGTGGGTGCAACGGGTGGCTCATTGGTACGGGCGACTGGCGCTGCTGCCGCCGCCGCTGCGCCGCGCGGTGTTTGGCGCCCTCGGCCGCAGCGAAACGCTGCAGGCGACGACGCTGTTCGCTGCAGCCCGTCGAGACCCGACCGCGCCAGAGAATTGGCAGCGGCCCGAGGAGGAGCAGATCCCGATGCCGATGTTCCACTAAGGTCAGCATGCCGCTCGCGCGGCTCTCGCCGCCGACGGGTCGTCGCCCCGACGACCGGTCGTAGCCTAGCCCGGCGAAGCTAGGCATCCTCGAAGTGGCTTGCCGCGTGCTCGGCGCTTGGCGCGAAAGGTGAATGGGGAGACCATTGCGCGACCGCGATGGACAAGCCCCGGAGCGTATCCATGAACGATACCCGACTTGCCGCGATGGGCCCGTGGGTCGGGCGCTCGGTGAAGCGCCGCGAGGATCAGCGTCTGTTGACCGGGCGGGGCCAGTTCGTCGCCGACATCGTTCTTCCGAAAATGCTGCATGCGGTGTTGGTACGCAGCCCGTTTGCGCATGCCCGTATCCGCTCGGTCGACATTTCCCGCGCCAGGGCGGCCCCCGGCGTGGTCGACGCGCTTAACGGCGCGGATCTGCTGCAGCTGCTGCCGCCGGTTCCCGAGGGGCAGATCGCGCTGCCGCCGAAATGGACAACGGTCATCCAGCACAAATTTCTCAACCCGCAGGAGCCGCTGCTGGCACACGACAAGGCGCGGCATGTCGGCGAGGCTTTGGCGATCATCATCGCGGAGACGCTCGACCAGGGCGAGGATGCCGCCGAGCTGGTCACGCTCGACCTTGATGAGCTGCCAGCGGTCGTCGACCCCGAGGCGGCGCTGAGGCCAGGCGGGCCGCTGATCCACGATCGGTTCGATACGAACATGATCGGCGACTTTTCGGTTGGCCGCGGCGATGCGGCGGGCGCGATGGCCGCAGCGCCGCATCGGCTGAAGCGCCGCTTCTATCATCACCGCTATGCCGCGGTGCCGATGGAGACGCGCGGCGTCCTCGCCGACTATGACCGCCGCACCGACTCGGTGACCATCTGGTCGTCGACTCAGGTCGTGCACTGGGTGCGGCGGGAAGCGGCGGCCCTGCTGGGCATCCCCGAGGCCCGGGTCCGCTGCCTCGCGCCCGATGTCGGAGGCGGCTTCGGCGGCAAGGGGCATGTCTATCCCGAAGATATGCTAATCGCGTTCTTTGCGCGCCGGCTCAGGCGGCCGGTACGATGGATCGAAGGACGCAGCGAGCACCTGCAAAGCGCCACGCATTCGCGCGACCAGCTGCACGACGTCGAAGTCGGATTCGACGACAACGGCCGCATCCTCGCGCTCACCGACAGCTACATCGTCGATTGCGGCGCGTGGAATCCGATCGGCTCCGGCGTCGCCTATAACACCGCGGTCCACCTGACCGGCCCCTATAAGGTGGAGAACTACCGCGCGTCGGGACGCATCGCGGTGACCAACAAGGTGCCGAACGCCCCCTATCGCGGTGCGGGCCGCCCCGAGGCCTGCTTCGCGATGGAGCGCACCATCGACCTCATCGCTCAGGTGCTCGGCCTGGAGCCGGCCGAGGTGCGCCGGCGCAATTTGATCCCCGCCGCCGAGATGCCGTACGGGGTCGGCATGCCCTACCGTGACGGCGAGCCGATCGTCTACGACAGCGGCGACTATCCGACGGCGCTCGAGAAGGTGCTCGGCGCGATCGGCGGCATCGCCGGGTTTCGCCAGCGTCAGCAAGCGGCCCGTGCGCATGGGCGTCATCTTGGGCTCGGCATCGGCTTCTACATCGAAGGTACCGGGGTTGGCCCCTTCGAGAGCGCTTTCGTCCGCGTCGACCCGACGGGAAAAATCTACATTTCCGGGGGCGCTGCGCCGCAAGGCCAGGGCATGGAAACGATCTTCGCGCAGGTTGCTGCCGATCTTTGGAAGGTGGCGCCGGACGATGTTGTCGTCTCGCTCGCGGACACATCGGCCATCGCCATCGGGTTCGGCACGATGGCGAGCCGCAGCACCGTCACCTTGTCGGCGGCGCTGTTTCACGCCAGTGAGCGGCTGCGCGACAAGGTGTTCGCGATCTCCGCCAACATTCTCGAATGCGCCCCGGCCGACCTGGAATTGCGTCCCGATGGCGTGGGCATCGTCGGGGTCCCCGACAAGACCCTGACGCTGTCGCGTATCGCCCGCGCGGCAATGCCGGGCTGGACCAACGACCGGCCGCCGGGGGTGGATGCCGGGCTCGAAGAAACTTTCTATTGGCAACCCCCGACCGTCACCTGGAGTTATGCGGTCCACGCCGTGGTCGTCGAGGTCGATGCCGAGACCGGCCGCGTTCGGCTTGACGACTATGCGATCGCGCACGATTGCGGCAACGTCGTCAACCCGATGCTCGTCGAGGGGCAGATCCACGGCGGCGCCGTGCAGGGGCTGGGCGGTATCCTTTGCGAAGCAATCACCTACGATGCAAGCGGCCAGCTGCTGTCCGGCTCGTTCATGGACTATGCGATGCCGGTCGCCAGCGAGATGCCGGACTTCAAGATCGTCCACATGCATTCGCCGTCGCCGCTCAACCCGCTCGGCGTCAAGGGGGTGGGGGAAGGCGGCGCTGTCGCCCCACCCGCGGCGGTGGCCAACGCGGTGTGCGACGCCTTCGCCGGGCTGGGCCTCGAAATCAATTCGACCCCGCTGCGGCCCGAAGAGATCGCCCGGCTGGCCCGCGGCTTGCGTCCCTGACCGGCATGGCCAATCCGTTTCACCTTGCGTGGTTTCTGCAGGGCTCGAGCGCCCAGGCTTGGGGCGAGGAATGGACCGGTCATATCGGCGCGAGCTGGATGGTGCCGGAGCTGTTTGTTGACCTCGCTCGGACGCTTGAGCGTGCCTGCTTCGACTACGTCCTGATCGAGGATTCCTCGTATATCGGCGAGAGTTACGGCGCCTCGACCGCGGTGTACCTTGAAAATGCCATTGCAGTGCCGCGCCAGGACCCGTCGGTCATCGCCGCGCTGATGACACAGCGCACCTCGCGTATCGGCATCGTTCCGACCTTTGGCACCTATTCGCACCACCCTTATCTGCTCGCTCGGCTGATCGCGAGCCTCGACCAGATATCGCTGGGCCGCATCGGCTGGAACGCCGTGACCGGCAGCTCGGACTACGCAGCGATGAACTACGGGCTGACGGGCCTGCCCGAGCACGACACGCGCTACGACATGGCCGACGAGTACATGGCGGCCGTTCGCGCGCTGTGGGGTTCGTGGGAACCGGGTGCGGTTGTCGACGACAAGGAGCGGGGCGTCTTCATCGACCCCGGCAAGGTGCATCACGTCAATTTCGAAGGGAAATTCTATAAGACGCGCGGCCCGCTCAATGCCGGCCCGTGCCCGCAGGGGCAGCCGGTGATCGCGCAGGCCGGCGGCTCGCCGCGCGGCCGCCAATTCGCTGCCCGTCACGCCGACACGATTGTTGCCCACGCCAAGGGCCTCGGCGGGATGAAGGCTTATCGCGACGACGTGCGCCGGCACATGATCGCGTGCGGCCGCAACCCGGGCGACTGCAAGGTGCTGTTCATGGTCGCGCCGATCCTCGGCGAGACCGAAGAGCTGGCGCAGGAGCATAAGCGCCGCCGCGCGGCTCATGCCGCGGCGCAGGTGAAGCAGCGGCTCGCGTTCTTCGGCAAGCTGATCAGCGTTGATTTTTCCGACTTCGATCTCGACCGGCCGATCTGCGACATCGAGATCACGACCAATGGCCACCAGCTCAACCTCGAACAGTTCAAGCGCATCGCCGGCACTCGCACGCTGCGCGAGACAATGGCGGACTACAACGCGACCGGCCTGTCGGTCGAACTGGTTGGGACCCCCGATGCCGTCGCCGCGCAAATGGGCGAGGCGATGGAAGAGGTCGGCGGCGACGGCTACCTCTTCTCGCTACCTAATGTGAGCCGCCGCGTGCTTGCCGAGATCGAGGACGGGCTGGTGCCGGCGCTGCAGGCGCGCGGCCTAGTGCGGAAGGCCTATTCCTTTGCCCAGTTCCGCGACAATTTGCTGGATTTCTGACAGCAGCCGCAGTCGCGCGCAGCGGTCACGCCGCGTATCGGCTTTTCGGCCGTTCGAGACCCATGTTCTCGCGCAGCGTCTCGCCTTCGTACTCCTCGCGGACCAGGCCGCGGTTCTGCAACTCGGGCACGACCAGATCGACAAAATCTTTGAGCCCGCCCGGCAGGTAAGGCGGGTGCACGAGGAACCCGTCGACACCGTAGCCACGGAACCATTTCTCCATGTCGTCGACGATGTCGATCGGCGCGCCGACCAGTGTCCGCTGCCCGCGCGCGCCGGCGAAACGCTCGTAGATCTGGCGAATCGTCAGGTTTTCTTCCTTGGCCCAGCGGATGATGTTGCGCGTTGAGCTTTGGCTCGCCAATGCCCAGCGGCTTTCGTCGATCTCGGGAAGCGGGCCGTCGATGTCATATTCCGACAGGTCGAAATTCCCCAGTTGGTTCGATAGCACCTCGAGCCCGACATCCGGGTGGATGCTGGATTGCAGAAAAGAGTGAGTGTCTTCAGCTTCCTTCTTGGTGCGGCCGACAACCGCGTTGAGGCCAGGCATGATCTTCAATGCCTCCGGCCGGCGGCCATAACGGGACATGCGACCCTTCAGGTCGCGATAGAACTCTTGCGCTCCGGTCAGGGTGTGCTGAGGCGTGAAGACGCCTTCCGCGAAACGCGCAGCGACCTCGCGTCCAGTATCGGAAGATCCCGCCTGGAACAGCACCGGATGCCCCTGCGGCGGCCGCGCGACATTGAGCGGCCCCTGCACCGAAAAATGCGGCCCTTTATGGTTCAATGCGTGCAGTTTGGCGGGATCGAAATAGGTCGAGGTCGAGCGGTTGCGGACGAACGCGTCGTCGTCCCAGCTATCCCACAGCCCCTTGACGACCTCGACGAATTCGACGGCCCGGTCATAGCGCTCGCCGTGCTCGAAATGCTGCTCACGGCCGAAGTTCCAAGCTTCGTTCACCGCCGACGAGGTCACCACGTTCCACCCGGCGCGCCCATTGCTGATGTGATCGAGCGAGGCAAACTTACGGGCGATGTGGTACGGCTCGTTATAACTCGTCGTTGCCGTGGCGCAGAGCCCGATGCGCGAGGTGACCACCGCGAGCGCCGGCAGCAGGGTCAGAGGATCGAAATAGGCCATGTACTGCGGCCAGCGCTTCAGCGCCTTCAGCCTGCCGTCGCGCACTGCGACCGCGTCAGCAACGAACATCAGATCGAACTTGCCACGCTCGGCGATCTGGGTGATCTCGGCGTAGTGCCGGAAATTGGTGCCTGCGTCGATCTGCGCGGCAGGGTGCAGCCACGCCGCGACATGGTTGCCCGTGGGATGAAAGAACCCGCCGAGATGCATCTTCTCGCCACGCCGCTCCTGCTCCATCGCCCTCACCTCCCGCACGCCGGAATGCCTTCGGGAAGCGTGCAAGCCGAGGGCCACGGGACTGCTGACCCCTCTTTCACGGCGGAGAGCAGGCGCCGTGCAGTCCACTTCAGTCGCGATCCCGTGGCTGGTTTTGTGGCGCCGCGGCGGCCGCGGTCGCATCAGACCAATCGTCGGATTTGGCAGGCGTTGCTCGGCCCCTTAACCAGGGACTGCGGTCGGCGCAGTATCGCCGCGGTCGTGTGCTCGAGATTGCGGGGTACTGGCATCGGCATCTCCTGGATGCGCCGGACCGATTGACCCCAACCGCGCGCCTCGGCGACCAACTCGCGGTCGCGCATGACGAATCGGCCGCGCACCAAGGTATGGATCGGCAAGCCTTTCAGCGGATGCCCGTGAAACGGCGTGATACGTGCGTGCGCGGAGTGCAGCGTCGCGTGGTCGATCAGCCATGTCGCGGCGAGGTCCACAACGGCAAGATCCGCGTCTGCGCCGGGGACGAGCGCACCTTTGCGCGGGTAAAGTCCAAAAGCGCGGGCAGGCGCCGCGCTGGACAACCGCACATAGTCGATGATCGATAACTCGCCGCCTGCCACCGCGGTGAGCATCAGCGGCATCTGACTTTCGACGCCCGGAAACCCGCAATCGGCCGCCCAGATGTCCTCACGCTGCTTTTCCCCAGGCGTGTGCGGTGCATGGTCGGTTGCAATCATGTCGATCGTGCGATCACGGATGGCGGCCCACAGCAAGCCCTTGTGATGCGGCTCCCGTACCGGCGGATTGACCCGGATCAGGCTGCCGCAGCGCTCGTAATCGCCGGTGTCGAGCATCAGGTAGTGCGGGCAGGTCTCGGCGGTGACATCGACGCCGCTCGATTCAATCACCCCGATCGGCCGGAACTTGCCGTCATGATCGCCGAGCTCAAGGGCGAGATCGCCGGCTCGCCGAGCGGGGGGCCGACCCGCAGTCCGCCGCAGAAGGCTCGTGCGGCCCGCCGGGTCTGCCGCTACTATGGCCGCTCAACTTGGTTGGGAGGATGCCCGATGATCGTCGAAATGCGCACCTATCGGCTGAAGCCGGGTTCGATTCCGGAAGCCACCAAACGGTTTGGCGAGGCGGTCGAGGGCTCCGGGCGCAACAAGGTCTCGCCGCTCGGCGCGTTCTTCCACACCGAGGTCGGGCCGCTCAACCGGATCATCCACTGCTGGCCGTACGAGAACCTCGACGACCGCGAGAAAAAGCGCGCCGCCGCGACAAAGCTCCAAGGCTGGCCGCCGAAGATCCAGGAATTCATCGAAGAGATGGAGTCCAAGATCATCAACCTGGCCCCGTTCTCGCCGGCGCTCGGCGACCGCGGGCTTGGCAACATCTATGAGATACGCACGTACACGATGTTGCCCGGCGCAGTGTCAACGGTCACCGAGAAGTGGGCCGAGCGGATCGAGGGCCGCACCAAGCTCTCGCCGCTCGCGTTCTGCGGCTCGACCGAACTCGGCGGGCTCAACCAGTGGATCCACGTCTGGGCCTACAAGGATGCCGCCGAGCGGTTCCGCATCCGCGCCGAGGCGCAGAAGACCGGCGCATGGCC
>JAFAWI010000509.1 GCA_019241915.1 Alphaproteobacteria bacterium | reverse complement strand
GAGTTCAAGGATCGTGTCGGCGAGATCGTCAACGGTCTCGTCAAGCGGGTCGAATTCGGCAACGTCGTCGTCGACCTCGGCCGCGCCGAGGCGATGCTGCGGCGCGACGAATTGCTGCCGCGCGAAAGCTTCCGCCAAGGCGAGCGGGTGCGCGCCTACATTTACGACGTGCGCGAGGAGCCGCGCGGCCCGCAGATCTTCCTGTCGCGGACGCATCCGCAATACATGGCCAAGCTGTTCGCGCAGGAGGTGCCGGAGATCTACGACGGCATCATAGAAATCCGCGCCGTGGCGCGCGATCCCGGCAGCCGGGCCAAGATTGCCGTCATCTCGCGCGACAGCGGCATCGACCCGGTCGGCGCCTGTGTCGGCATGCGCGGCAGCCGCGTCCAGGCGGTGGTCGGCGAATTGCAGGGCGAGAAGATCGACATCATCCCGTGGTCGCAGGATCCGGCAACCTTCGTCGTCAACGGATTGGCCCCGGCGGAGGTCACCAAGGTGGTGATGGACGAGGAGCAAAAGCGCATCGAGGTCGTCGTGCCCGACGACCAGCTGAGCCTCGCCATCGGCCGGCGCGGGCAGAACGTGCGGCTGGCCTCGCAGCTCACCGGCTGGGACATCGACATCCTGACGGAGGCCGAGGAAAGCGAGCGGCGCACCGAGGAATTCCGCGTGCGCAGCCAGTTGTTCATCGACGCACTCGACATCGACGACGTGATAGCGCACCTGCTGGTGACCGAGGGCTTCACCTCGCTCGAGGAGGTGGCCTATGTCGCCGCCGAGGACCTTGCGGGGATCGAGGGTTTCGACACCGACATCGCGAACGAACTGCAGGCGCGCGCCCGCGCGGCGCTGGAACGGCGCGACCAGGAGTTCGAGGCGCGCTACCGCGGGCTCGGCGTTGACGAGGCGCTGGCGGCCATCGAAGGATTGACCCCTGGAATGCTGGTGACGCTCGGCGAAAAAGGCGTCAAGACGCTCGACGACTTTGCCGATTTGGCCGGCGACGAGCTGGTCGAAATCCTCGCCGCCTCGGAGCACGGCGCTATCGCTCTTGAGCTCGACACCGCCAACGCGATGATCATGGCGGCGCGCGAGCAGCTCGGCTGGTTCGCCGATACGCCGGCCGCGGAGCAGGAGTAGCCGCTACGCAAGCCGCCGTTGCCCCGACCGCGCCGGCCGGCGCGCCGCCGCTACGCCGTTGCATCGTGACCGGCGAGACGCACGCGCGGCCCACGCTGGTGCGCTGCGTCGTCGGTCCCGGCGGCGAGATTGTGCCGGATGTCGCGGCGCGCCTGCCCGGTCGGGGTTTGTGGTTGCTGCCCCGCCGCGATATAGTGGAGCGGGCGGTCGCGAAGCGGGTGTTTGCACGCGCCGCGCGGCGGCCGGTTGTGGCGCCGCCAGAGCTAGCCGACCGCATCGAGGCGTTGCTTGCGGGGCGCTGCCGCGACACGCTTGGCCTGGCGCGGCGGGCCGGTGCGGCGGTCGCCGGGTTCGAGCGGGTGAGCGAGGCGCTGCGCCGAGGCGACGCGGCGCTGTTGCTGTTGGCCCGCGACGGCGCCCGGGCCGGGCATCGCCGGATGGTGGCGGCCGCCCGCGGGACGCCGTCTGCGGCGATGCTGGACGCCGCCGAGTTGGGCGGCGCGTTCGGACGCGACGCGGTGGGTTTTGTTGCGGTCTCGCCGGGGGCGTTGTGCGTCCGGCTGCAGATCGACCTCGAGCGGCTGGCCGGGTTTCGCCTGGCGGCCCTCGGCTGCGGGATTGACATCGCACCGGCAGCGCCGGTGCGCCAGGATGGCGGTACGGAAACGCATGACTGACGTAGACCAGGAACAAAAGCGCCCTTCGCTGACCCTCCGCTCGGGCACGCTCGGGCTGAGCCGGCCGGCCGACACCGGGGGCCAGGTCAAGCAGAGCTTTTCGCACGGCCGCTCCAAGACGGTTGCGGTCGAGGTGCGCAAGAAGCGGATCATTCTGCCCGGGCAAACCGCCGAACCGGCGAAGGCCGAGGCGGCCGCACCGGCGACCGCGCGTGCCCCGCTCACGCTGAACCCGCCCGCGGCGCCAGCCGCGACACCGGAACCCGGCGACACGCCGCGCCGCGTCGTGCCGATCCAGCGAACCCTGACCGAGGCCGAGCGCGCGGGGCGGCTGCGCGCCGTACAGGATGCGCGCAAGGCCGACGAGGAGGCGCGTTATCGGGCGGCCCTCGTCGAGGAAGATCGGCGTCGCGAGGAAGCGGCGCAGGCCGAAGCCGAGACAAAACGCCGAGAGGCCGAAGAAGCGCGGCGCAAAGTCGAGGAAGAGGAAGCCAAAAAGCGCGCGGACGACGAAGCAAAACAGCGCTCTGTCGACGAGGAGGTGCGCCGCAAGGAAGAGGAGTCGCGGCGCGAGGTTGCCGAACGCGCCGGCAAGGCCGCGGCCGCCAAGGTGGCCGCGCTGGCGGCGGCGGGCAAGGTGGCCCTGCCGGCCGAAGAAGAAGAGGAAGCGCCCGCCGCGTTCCGCCGCGGGCGGCCCGATGCGCGCCGTCCCGCCGCGCCGGTCCGCCGCGACGAGCGCCGCCGCGACGGCAAGCTTACCGTGACGCGCGCGCTCTCGGATGAAGACGAGCGCATGCGCAGCGAGGCCTCCCGCCGCCGCCGCCAGGAGCGCGAGCGGATGCGGCTGCACGGGCAGATCGAGCAGCCCAAAATTACTCGCGAGGTCATCATTCCCGAGACCATCACGGTGCAAGAGCTGGCCAACCGCATGGCCGAGCGTGGCGTCGACGTGGTCAAGGCGCTGATGCGGATGGGCGTCATGGCGACCGTCAACCAGGTCATCGATGCCGATACGGCCGAGCTCGTGGTGTCGGAATTCGGCCACCGGCTGCGCCGCGTGGCCGCCTCCGACGTCGAGATCGGCATGCGCGGCGAAGCCGATACCGAAGACATGCTGGAGCCGCGGGCGCCGGTCGTCACGGTGATGGGTCATGTCGATCACGGCAAGACGTCGCTGCTCGACGCGCTGCGCGAAACCGACGTTGCGGCGGGCGAAGCCCGCGGCATCACGCAGCACATCGGCGCTTACCGCGTGACGCTGAAGAGCGGCAAGCAGATCGCGTTTATCGACACGCCGGGCCACCAGGCGTTTACCGCAATGCGCGCGCGCGGCGCCAACGCCACCGACATCGTCGTGCTGGTCGTCGCCGCCGACGACGGGATCATGGAGCAGACGGTCGAGGCCATCCGACACGCCAAGGCGGCGGAGGTGCCGATCATCGTCGCGATCAACAAGATCGACCGGCCGGAGGCAAAGCCCGATCGGGTGCGCCAGGAACTGCTGCAGCACGAGTTGGTGGTCGAAGAGCTGGGCGGCGATGTTCTCGACGTCGAGGTCTCGGCACTCAAGAAGACCAATCTCGACAAGCTTGAAGAGGCGATCCTGCTGCAGGCCGAGCTGCTCGACCTCAAGGCCAACCCGAACCGGCCGGCCGAAGGGGTCGTGCTCGAAGCACAGCTGGAGCGCGGCCGCGGCGCCATCGCGACCGTGCTGGTCCAGCGCGGGACCGCCAAGGTCGGCGATATCTTTGTCGCCGGCGGTGTCTGGGGTCGGGTGCGCGCGCTGATCGACGACCGCGGGCAGAACCTGAAAGAAGCCGGGCCCTCGACCCCCATCGAAGTGCTGGGCCTTAATGGCACGCCGCTGGCCGGTGACGATTTCGTCGTCGTCGAAAACGAAAGCCGCGCGCGCGAAATCGCCGAATACCGTGACCGGCTGCGCCGCGAAAAGGCCGCCGCCACGGCCGGACGCGGCACGCTGGAGGACATGTTCTCGCAGATCGCCGCGGGCACCGTCAAAGAGCTGCCTATCGTCATCAAGGGCGACGTGCAGGGCTCGGTTGAGGCGATTACCGGCTCGCTCGAAAAGCTCTCGACCGACGAAGTCGCGGTGCGGGTGCTGCATTCGGGGGTTGGCGGGATCAACGAAAGCGACGTGATCCTCGCCAAGGCCACCGGCGCGGTGATCCTTGGCTTCAACGTCCGCGCCAACCCAGCGGCGCGCGATGCGTCGCGGCGCGATGGTGTCGAGATCCGCTACTACTCGATCATCTACGACCTGATCGACGACATCCGCAACACGCTGTCGGGGCTGCTGGCGCCGACGCTGCGCGAGCGCTTCCTCGGCAATGCTTCGATCCGTGAGGTGTTCAACATCACCCGCGTCGGCAAGGTCGCCGGTTGCATGGTGACCGATGGCGTGGTGCGACGGGGCGCCAAGGTGCGCCTGCTGCGCGACAACGTCGTGATCCACGAGGGCAGCCTCAAAACCTTGAAGCGCTTCAAGGACGAGGTGCGCGAGGTGCGCGACGGCTACGAATGCGGCATGGCGTTCGAGAATTACGAGAATATCCAGGTCGGCGACACCATCGAGTGTTTTGACGTCGAGGAGGTCGCTCGCGCCTTGTAGCGCCGGTCAGCGTGTGGCGCATCCGTCCACGCTCTGCGGTCGCCTCCTCGGCGATGACGGCAGCGGGTGCGATCGGCGCGCTGCGTCATCCAGAAATTGCGCCTCGACCAGCCGAGTTGCACCGCAATGCCACGCTATCGGGAAAACGAAGAGGGCGCCGGCCAGCGCAGCCAGCGGCAGCTGCGTGTCGGCGAGGAGCTGCGGCATGCACTCGCGCAGCTGTTGCGGCCCGGCGAGTTGCGCGATCCCGCGCTATTCGAGGCCAATGTCACCGTGACCGAGGTGCAGGTCAGCCCCGATCTGCGCAATGCCACCGCCTTTGTGATGCCGCTCGGCGGCGCGAATGCGGCGGACATCGTCGCCGGCCTGCGCCGCAGCGCGCCGTTCCTCAAAGGCCGCATCGCCCGCGCGGTGCGGCTGCGCCGTGTGCCGAACCTAAACTTTGCGCTCGACAGCGCGTTCGACAGCGCGCAGCGCATCGCGGCGCTGCTGCACAGCGAGGCGGTCGAGCGCGACCTGCAGGACAAGGATGACGCGTAAGCCGGCGCTGCACGGCTGGCTGGTGATCGACAAGCCGTCCGGCATCACCTCGAACCGCGCAGTCCAGATGATACGCCGGGCGACGGGCGCCAAGACCGGCCACGCCGGCACGCTCGATCCGCTCGCCACCGGCATCCTGCCGGTCGCGCTCGGCGAAGCAACCAAGACCGTGGCCTTTGTTTCAAAAGCAACCAAGCGCTACAGCTTTTCCATCCGCTGGGGCGTGGCAACCGCGACTGACGATAGCGAAGGCGGGATCATCGGCCACAGCCCGGCTCGCCCGGATGAGATGGCAATCCGCACCATGCTGCCGCGGTTCACCGGTACGCTGCTCCAACGCCCGCCGGCCTATTCGGCGATCAAGGTGGCCGGCCGGCGCGCCTACGTGCTGGCGCGGGCCGGTCAGGCGCCAGCGTTGGCGGAGCGCCGAATCGAAATCGCTGCGCTGTCGTTGACTGCCCTCCCCGACCGCGACCATGCGGATTTTGCCGCGACGGTCGGCGAGGGCACCTATATCCGTGCATTGGCGCGCGATCTCGCTGTGGCATTGGGCACGCTCGGCCACATCACGGCGTTGCGCCGGCTCAGCGTCGGCCGGTTTGGCGAAGCCCGGGCAATTTCGCTGGATTTGGCGACCGCGCTTGGGCATAGTCTCGCCGCTTCCGGGCATCTGCTGCCGCTCGAGGCCGCGCTGGACGACATCCCGGCGCTGACCTTGACGGCAGACGAGGCCGCCCGACTTCGCCACGGCCAAAAGCTCGATCTGAGCGGTCTCGGCGAAGGCGCCCGCCTCGACCGGTTTGACGACGGCACGATCGTCGGGGCGCGGCACAACCGGCTTCTGGTCGGGCTCGCCCGCATCGAAAACGGGCGTCTCTTTCCGGTGCGGATGATCAATTGCCAAACGAAGGAATGACGATGTCGATCACCGCCGAGCGCAAGCAGGCGCTCATCTCGGAATACGGTGTGAAATCGGGCGATACCGGTTCCCCCGAGGTGCAGGTTGCGATCCTGTCCGAACGCATTCGCAACCTGACCGACCACCTCGGCATGCATAAAAAGGACTTTCACTCGCGGCGCGGGCTGCTCGTCATGGTCGGTCAGCGGCGCCGGTTGCTCGACTATCTGAAGCGGGCCGACGCGTCCCGTTACGAGACGCTGATCGGGCGCCTCGGTCTCAGACGCTAACGGACGGCCTCGACCTGTTGGCAAGCCGCCAAACCCGTACCCCGGCCGCGACGCCTTCCAATAACGGGCGACGCCAGCGGCCGGCGGTTGAGACGTGCCCATCAAAGACCGCGGCTCTCGCGCCGCACAAGAAACGCTGGCAGCACGCGGGGGAATCCGCCCGCGCGAGCGCTGCCGCATAGCTGTACGCAAAGGACAACAGAGAATGTTTCAGGTTTACCGCAAGGAGCTGGATTGGGGCGGCCGCCGCCTCGTGCTCGAAACTGGCAAGATCGCGCGCCAGGCAGACGGCGCAGTGCTGGCCACCTATGGCGAAACGACGGTGCTGTGCACCGCGGTCGCGGCCAAGACGCAGCGCGCCGGCCAGGACTTCTTTCCGCTCACCGTCAACTATCAGGAAAAGACGTTTGCCGCAGGCAAGATTCCCGGCGGCTTTTTCAAGCGCGAAGGCCGCCCCTCGGAAAAGGAGACGCTGGTCTCGCGGCTGATCGACCGGCCAATTCGGCCGCTCTTCGTGTCGGGCTTCCTCAACGAGACGCAGGTCGTCTGCACCGTCTTGAGCCACGATCTGGAAAACGACCCCGATATCGTCGCGATGGTCGGCGCCTCGGCGGCGTTGACCCTGTCGGGCATTCCGTTCATGGGACCGATCGGCGGCGCGCGGGTGGGCTATGTCGACGGGGAATACGTGCTGAACCCGGCCGCGGCGCAGATGCAGAATTCCCAGCTCGACCTCGTGGTCGCGGGCACGCAGGAAGGCGTGCTGATGGTCGAATCGGAGGCGCAGGAGCTGTCCGAGGAGACGATGCTTGGCGCTGTGACTTTTGGCCATAAGAGCTTCCAGCCGGTAATCGGGGCAATCATCGAACTGGCCGAAACCTGCGCCAAGGAGCCTTGGGCGATGCCCGAGCCGTTGACCGACAAGTTGGCGATGGAAGAGGAACTGCGCGCGCTGCTCGCGGCCCCGCTCGCCGCCGCCTACAAGGAACAGGGCAAGCAGGAGCGCTCCAACCAGCTCGAGGCCGCCAAACAGCTCGCGCTCGGCAAATACGAGGGCGATCCGGCCAAGCAGACGTTCGCCGGCAAGTTATTCAAAGAGCTTGAAAAAGACATCGTCCGCGGCTCGATCATCCGCGGCGAACCGCGCATCGACGGCCGCGACACCAAGACGGTGCGGCCGATTATCGCCGAGGTCGGCGTGCTGCCGCGGACGCATGGCTCGGCGCTGTTTACCCGCGGCGAGACGCAGGCGCTGGTGGTGGCGACGCTCGGCACCGGCCAGGACGAGCAGATCATCGACGCACTCGAAGGCGAGTACCGGCAGCATTTTATGCTGCACTACAATTTCCCGCCCTATTCGACCGGCGAGGCCGGCCGCATGGGTTCGCCCGGCCGGCGCGAGATCGGTCATGGCAAGCTCGCCTGGCGTGCGGTGCGGCCGATGCTGCCGTCGAAGGAAAGCTTTCCGTACACGATCCGAGTCGTCTCCGAGATCACCGAGTCGAACGGCTCGTCGTCGATGGCCTCGGTGTGCGGCGCTTCGCTGTCGCTGATGGATGCGGGCGTACCGCTGGCACGGCCGGTCGCCGGCATCGCGATGGGCCTGATCAAGGAGAAGGACGGGTTCGCGGTGCTCTCCGACATCCTCGGCGACGAGGACCATCTAGGCGACATGGACTTCAAGGTCGCCGGCACCGATCGGGGCATCACCGCACTGCAGATGGACATCAAGATCACCTCGATCACCGAGGAGATCATGCGCATCGCGCTTGACCAGGCGAGGGACGGCCGGGCCCACATTCTGGGCGAGATGGCCAAGGCGCTGACCGGCGCGCGCGACGAGGTCAGCGAAAACGCGCCGCGCATCACGACGATCAGCATCCCCAAGGACAAGATCCGCGAGGTGATCGGCTCAGGCGGCAAGGTGATCCGCGAGATCGTCGAGGTGACCGGCGCCAAGGTCGACATCGACGACGACGGCACGATCAAGATCGCCGCCACCAGCGCCGACGCGACCAAGGCGGCAATCGACTGGATCAAAGGCATCGTCGCCGAGCCCGAACAGGGCCACATCTACAACGGCAAGGTCGTCAAGGTCGTCGATTTCGGCGCCTTTGTGAACTTCCTCGGCTCGCGCGACGGTCTCGTCCACATCAGCGAACTGGCGCCGCAGCGGGTTGCCCGGGTGGCCGACGTCGTCAAGGTCGGCGACACCGTCAAGGTCAAGGTCCTCGGCTTTGACGACCGCGGCAAGGTGAAGCTCAGCATGCGCCAGGTCGACCAGCAGACCGGCGAAGACCTCGGTCCCGCGCGCCGCCAGCCGGAACAGGCGCAAGCCGCCGGCTAACGGGCCCGCCTCGCGCCGTCTCCCTTCATTGTCGTTCCGGCGAAGGCCAGAGCACTCGAAACTCGCCGAACCATGGGTCCCGGCGTTCGCCGGGACGACAACCATGGGTTTGAAAGGGTCGGGAGCTTTACCGCGTCTTCCCCCGGTCATCGGCCATCGCGGCGCCGCTGCTTCTGCCCCGGAAAACACGCTGGCCGGGCTGCGACGGGCC
>JAFAWI010000679.1 GCA_019241915.1 Alphaproteobacteria bacterium | reverse complement strand
AGGTCGAGAAGGTGTGAGCGCGGCCCAGCCGCGAACGCCCCGGCCGAGTTGGTGAGGATCGAGAATGGCCAAAAAAGTCGTCGGATTGATCAAGCTGCAGGTGCCGGCCGGCAAGGCGAACCCGTCGCCGCCGATCGGGCCGGCCTTGGGCCAGCGCGGCCTCAACATCATGGAGTTCTGCAAGGCGTTCAACGCCTCGACCCAGAATATCGAGCCGGGCATTCCGATCCCGGTGGTGATCACGGCCTATGCCGATCGCTCGTTCACCTTTGTCACCAAGACGCCGCCCGCGAGCTTCTTTCTGAAACGCGCGGCCCGGCTCGAAAAAGGTGCCTCGGTGGTCGGGCGCGGCAATATCGCCGGCAGGGTGACGATGGCCCAGGTGCGCGAGATTGCGCAGCAGAAGATGGAAGACTTGAACGCGAACGATCTCGATGGCGCGTGCCGGATGGTGATCGGCTCGGCCCGCTCGATGGGCATCGAAGTGGTCGGCGAATAGGAGCGGCAGCGATGGCGACACAAGGCAAGCGGCTCAAGAAGGCTTATGAGGGGATCGATCCCGACGCGCCGCCGGTGGCGGTCGGCGAGGCGGTAAAACTCGTCAAGTCGCGGGCCACGGCCAAGTTCGACGAGACCGTCGAGATCGCGATGAACCTCAACATCGACCCGCGCAAGCAGGACCAGAACCTGCGCGGCACGGTGATGCTGCCGCACGGCACTGGAAAGAGCGTGCGGGTCGGCGTCTTTGCGCGCGGCGACAAGGCCAAGGAAGCCGAGGCGGCCGGTGCCGATGTGGTCGGCGCCGAGGACCTGGCCGAAAAGATCCAGGCCGGCGAGATCAATTTCGACCGCGCGGTCGCGACCCCCGACATGATGGCGCTGGTCGGCCGGCTCGGCAAAATCCTCGGACCGCGCGGGCTGATGCCCAACCCGCGGCTCGGCACGGTGACGCAAAACATCGGGGAGGCGGTGCAGGCGGCCAAGGGCGGCCAAGTCGAGTTCCGCGCCGACAAGGCCGGCATCGTCCATGCCGGGGTCGGAAAAGCGAGCTTTACCGAAGACGCGCTGGTCGATAATGTGCGCGCCTTCGTCGGGGCAATCACCCGGGCGAAGCCGACCGGGGTCAAGGGAACCTACATAGCACGGGTGAATTTGAGCTCGACCATGGGCCCCGGCGTGAAGGTGGACTTGTCGGGTCTCGCGGACGAGGCCAGGACCTAGGGCGGGAACAGGGCAACGCGCTGCCCGCGCAAGCGGCGGGCGGTGGCGGCTCTGTTGTCGTTCGGTCGCGTGCTGTATGATCGCCGGGCCCGGCGAGGCCGCGCATCGCGTCGGGCGGATTTGGAGACTGGCAGGTGGAGCGTTCGCAAAAGCAGGCTTTGGTCGAGACCCTGCAGCACGACATTGTGGGCAGCGCCTGCATCGTCGTCACGCATCAGACCGGGCTCTCGGTGGGCGAGGCGACTGAGCTGCGCCGCCAGATGCGCGGCGCCGGCGCCAGCTATCGCGTCACCAAAAACCGGTTGATGAAGCGCGCCTTGGAGGGCACGGATTTCGCGTCTCTGGCGCCGTTGTTCACGGGACCGACCGCCGTGGCTTTTTCGCGCGATCCGATTGCCGCGGCGAAGGCGGCGGTCGCCTACGCCAACCGCAACGACAAGCTGACGATCGTCGGCGGCGGGCTCAACGGCCAGGCGCTCGACGCGGCGGCGGTACGCGCGCTCGCGACGCTGCCGTCGCTTGACGAGCTGCGCGGCAAGCTCGTCGGCCTGATCCTGGCGCCGGCGACAAAGCTCGCCGGGCTGATGCAGGCGCCGGCCGGGCAGCTGGCGCGGGTGCTCGCGGCGCATGCCGACGAGGCCGGCGGCGCGGATTAAATGTTATCGACCGGATCAGAACCCAACCGGTAAACGGGAGCAGGACGAAATGGCTGAATTGACAAAGCTGGTCGACGATCTCTCGGCATTGACGGTGCTCGAGGCGGCCGAGCTGGCGAAGATGCTCGAAGAGAAGTGGGGCGTTTCGGCGGCGGCGCCGGTCGCGGTCGCAGCGGCGGCCGGCGGCGGTGCCGCAGCAGCGGCGCCGGCCGAAGAGGCGAAGACCGAGTTCGATGTGATCCTGACCGGGTTCGGCGACAAGAAGGTCAATGTGATCAAAGAGGTGAGAGCCATCACCAGCCTCGGCCTGAAGGAGGCGAAAGACCTTGTCGAGGCGGCGCCCAAGCCGGTGAAGGAGGGGGTCAATAAGGAAGAGGCCGACAAAATCAAAAAGCAGCTTGAAGAAGCGGGCGCGACTGTCGAAATAAGGTAGGTCCGCCACGACCTGCAACAGCGCGCAGCGGCGCCGGCTTGGCGCCGCGCAGACATTCACGAGGACCGAGCCCGGGGTGCGATTGCTATCGCACGCCCGGAGTTGGCGTCTGATGGGCGGGACCGGCCCGGGGCCGTCCGGCCCGGGGCGGGATCAAATTTTGCGGGCGATCCGGCCGGTCCGGATGCCCGGCAGCGAGGGACTGAATGGCTATTTCCTTCACCGGCAAGAAGCGGATCCGCAAGACCTTCGGGCGCATTCCCGAGGTCGCCCAGATGCCGAACCTGATCGAGGTTCAGCGCGCATCCTACGATCACTTCTTGCAGATGGGTGTCGAGCCGGAGGCGCGGGTCAATGTCGGCCTGGAGGAGGTCTTCAAGGGCGTCTTCCCGATCCGCGACTTCTCGGAGCGCGCGCAGCTCGATTTTGTCCGCTACGAGCTGGAAACGCCAAAATACGATGTCGAGGAGTGCCAGCAGCGCGGCATGAACTATGCTGCGCCGCTCAAGGTCACGCTGCGCCTTCTGGTGTGGGATGTCGACGAGGATACCGGCTCGCGCACGATCCGCGACATCAAGGAGCAGGACGTCTATATGGGCGACATGCCGCTGATGACGCGCAACGGCACGTTCATCATCAACGGCACCGAACGGGTCATCGTCTCGCAGATGCACCGCAGCCCCGGCGTGTTTTTCGATCACGACAAGGGCAAGACGCATTCGTCGGGCAAATACCTTTTTGCCGCCCGCGTCATCCCTTATCGCGGCTCGTGGCTCGACTTCGAGTTCGACGCCAAGGACCACGTCTATGTCCGTATCGACCGGCGCCGCAAGCTGCCGGCGACGACGCTGTTGATGGCGCTTGACAGCGAGGGTACCGAGAAGCTGCGCGCCGAGCGGCAGATGGAGGGCAAGCCACTGCAGCCCGGCGAAGCCGTGGGCATGTCGAAGGACGAGATCCTCGCCGCGTTCTACGGCAAGATCGTCTATAAGCGCGGCCCGCTCGGCTGGGCGACGCCGTTCAACCCCGATCTCTTCAAAGGCAAGCTCGACAACGACCTGATCGATGCCGCGACCGGCGAAGTAAAGCTCGCCGCCGGCGAACGAATGACGCCGCGCGCCGCTCGGCGGCTGCAGGAGGCCGGGCTTACCGAGGTGCTGGCGCCGGAGGGCGAGCTCGTCGACCACTATTTCGCCGAGGATCTGATCAGCGAAGAAACCGGCGAGGTCTATTTCGAAGCCGGTGACGAAATCACCGAGGCGGCGCTCGCGCAGCTTGCCGAACTCGGCATCGACCAGCTGCCGGTGCTCGATATCGACATCGTCAACCGCGGTCCCGAGAGCAAAGGTCCCTACATCCGCGCCACGCTGGCGATCGACAAGAATGCCACGCGCGAGGATGCGCTGATCGACATCTACCGGGTGATGCGTCCCGGCGAGCCGCCCACCCTGGAAACCGCCGAGAGCCTGTTCAACGGCCTGTTTTTCGACAGCGAGCGTTACGACCTGTCGGCGGTCGGCCGGGTCAAGATGAACTCGCGGCTCGGGCTCGACACCGACGACACGGTGCGCGCCCTGCGAAAGGAGGACATCCTCTCGATCCTCAAGGTGCTTGTCGACCTCAAGGACGGGCGCGGCGATATCGACGACATCGACCATCTCGGCAACCGCCGGGTGCGCTCGGTGGGCGAGCTGATGGAAAACCAGTACCGCATCGGCCTGCTGCGCATGGAGCGGGCGATCCGCGAGCGGATGAGCTCGGTCGAGATCGACACCGTGATGCCGCACGATCTGATCAATGCGAAGCCGGCCGCGGCCGCGGTGCGCGAGTTCTTCGGCTCGTCGCAGCTCTCGCAGTTCATGGATCAGACCAACCCGCTCAGCGAGATCACGCACAAGAGGCGGCTTTCGGCGCTCGGGCCGGGCGGCCTGACGCGCGAGCGCGCCGGGTTCGAGGTGCGCGACGTGCACCCGACGCATTACGGCCGCATCTGCCCGATCGAGACACCCGAAGGCCCCAATATCGGTCTCATCAACTCGCTGGCGACCTTTGCGCGGGTCAACCAGTACGGCTTCATCGAAAGCCCGTACCGCAAGGTGAAGGACGGCAAGCTTACCGACGAGATCGTCTATCTCTCGGCGATGGACGAGGGCCGCTACGCGATCGCCCAGGCCAATGTGCCGGTCGACGGCGAGGGCCGTATCGCCGACGACCTCACCAACTGCCGCAAGGCGGGCGATTTCTTGATGCTGCGTCCGGAGCAGATCGATCTCGTCGACGTATCGCCGAAGCAGCTGGTCTCGGTAGCCGCGGCGCTGATCCCGTTCCTCGAGAACGACGACGCCAACCGGGCGCTGATGGGCTCCAACATGCAGCGCCAGGCGGTGCCGCTGATCCGCGCCGAGGCGCCGCTGGTCGGCACCGGCATGGAGGAGCGCGTCGCGCGCGACAGCGGCGTGACGATCATCGCCCGACGGTCCGGCATCGTCGACCAGGTCGATGCCACCCGCATCGTGATCCGCGCCACCGAGGAGACTTCGGCCGCCGCGTCGGGCGTCGACATCTATAATCTGCTGAAGTTCCAGCGGTCGAACCAGAACACCTGCATCAACCAGCGGCCGCTGGTGACGGTGGGCGATGTGGTCAAGGCCGGTGACATCATCGCCGATGGCCCATCGACCGAGTTCGGCGAGCTCGCGCTCGGCCGCAACGTGCTATGCGCCTTTATGCCTTGGAACGGCTACAACTTCGAGGATTCGATCCTGATTTCCGAGCGGATCGTGTCGGACGACGTGTTCACCTCGATCCACATCGAGGAATTCGAGGTCAGCGCCCGCGACACCAAGCTCGGCCAGGAGGAAATCACGCGCGACATTCCCAATGTCGGCGAGGAGGCGCTGAAAAACCTCGACGAGGCCGGCATCGTCTATATCGGCGCAGAGGTCAAGCCGGGCGACATCCTGGTCGGCAAGGTGACGCCGAAAGGCGAATCGCCGATGACCCCGGAAGAAAAGCTGCTGCGGGCAATCTTTGGCGAGAAGGCCTCGGACGTCCGCGACACCTCGCTGCGCCTGCCGCCGGGCGTCTCCGGCACGATCGTCGAAGTGCGGGTCTTCTCGCGCCGCGGCGTCGAGAAGGACGAGCGCGCGCTCGCCATCGAGCGCGCCGAGATCGAACGCCTCGCGAAGGATCGCGACGACGAGCGCGCGATCCTCGAGCGCAGCTTTGGAGCGCGGATGAAGGAGCTGTTGCTCGGGCAGACGGCCGTGTCCGGACCAAAGGGCATGAAGTCGGGCACTGATCTGACCGACGCGGTGCTGGCCGAATACACCACCGCCAATTGGCGCGAGATCACGCTGCGCGACGACGCGCGGATGGCCGACATCGAAACGCTCAAGAAGCAGATGGCCGACGCCGTCAACGAACTGACCAAGCGCTTCGAGGACAAGGTGGAAAAGCTGCAGCGCGGCGACGAGCTGCCGCCCGGCGTGATGAAGCAGGTCAAGGTCTTTGTCGCAGTCAAGCGCAAGCTGCAACCGGGCGACAAGATGGCGGGCCGCCACGGCAACAAGGGCGTCATCTCGCGCATTGTGCCGGCCGAGGACATGCCGTACCTGGAGGACGGCACCCCGGTCGACATCGTGCTCAACCCGCTCGGCGTGCCGAGCCGGATGAATGTCGGCCAGATCCTCGAAACCCACCTCGGCTGGGCCTCGGCCGGCATCGGCCGCCGCATCGGCGAGGTGATGGAGAAACTCCGGCGCGGCGGCAAGGGCCCCAACGGCGAACTGCGCCAGCTGCTGGCGGAAGTCTATGAGGGCCCGGAAAAAACCGAGGTCGAGGCCATGGGCGACGATGAGCTTGCCAGCCTCGCCGGCAACCTCGTGCACGGCGTGCCGATGGCCAGCCCGGTGTTTGATGGGGCGCGCGAGGACGACATCGTCGGGATGCTGGAAAAGGCCGGGCTCGCCGCTTCCGGGCAGGTGACGCTGGTCGACGGCCGCACCGGCGAGCCGTTCGACCGCAAGGTCACGGTCGGCTACATCTACATGCTCAAGCTGCACCACCTGGTCGACGACAAGATCCACGCGCGCTCGATCGGGCCATACAGCCTCGTCACGCAGCAGCCGCTGGGCGG
Organism: Alphaproteobacteria bacterium; assembly: GCA_019241915.1. Lineage (GTDB taxonomy): Bacteria > Pseudomonadota > Alphaproteobacteria > ATCC43930 > CGMCC-115725 > DATARH01. The sequence continues at coordinate 1,861 of JAFAWI010000679.1, read as the reverse complement.
CAAGGCGCAATTCGGCGGCCAGCGCTTCGGCGAAATGGAGGTGTGGGCGCTCGAGGCCTACGGCTCGGCCTATACCTTGCAGGAGATGCTGACGGTCAAGTCGGACGACGTGTCGGGCCGCACCAAGGTGTACGAGGCGATCGTCCGCGGCGACGACAATTTCGAGGCCGGCATCCCCGAAAGCTTCAACGTGCTGGTCAAGGAGCTGCGCTCGCTGGGCCTCAACGTCGAGCTGGAGCAGCGCAACTATTGATGGCTGTAGATTCGCTGCAGATATCAGCGGAAACAGCCGATCCGGCGGCGCGCCGTCAGCGGCGCGCGCCGCTTACCCAATTCTCGCGAAAGGGTCGCGCATGAACGAGTTGATGAACATCTTCGGCCAGGTCAGCGGCCCGCAGAGCTTCGACGAGATCCGCATCTCGATTGCCAGCCCGGAGCGCATCCGCTCGTGGTCCTTCGGTGAGATCAAGAAGCCCGAGACGATCAACTACCGCACCTTCAAGCCGGAGCGGGACGGGCTGTTCTGCGCCCGCATCTTCGGGCCGATCAAGGACTACGAGTGCTTGTGCGGCAAGTACAAGCGCATGAAGTATCGCGGCATCGTCTGCGAGAAGTGCGGTGTCGAGGTGACGCTCAGCAAGGTGCGCCGCGACCGCATGGGCCACATCGAGCTGGCCTCGCCGGTGGCGCATATCTGGTTTCTGAAGTCGCTGCCGAGCCGCATCGGCCTGTTGCTCGACATGACGCTCAAGGACCTGGAGCGCATTCTCTATTTCGAGAACTACGTTGTCATCGAGCCGGGGCTGACCCCGCTCAAGCAGCACCAGCTGCTGGGTGAGGAGGAATACCTCCAGGCGCAGGACGACTACGGGGAGGATCAGTTCCAGGCGGCGATCGGCGCCGAGGCGCTGAAGACCATGCTGTCGGCGATCGACGTCAACGAGGAGAAGCTGCGGCTGCGCGAAGAGCTGCGCGAAACCTCGTCCGAGGCGCGGCGCAAAAAGCTCGTCAAGCGGCTGAAGCTGGTCGAAGCCTTTATCGACTCGCACAGCCGGCCGGAGTGGATGATCCTCGACGTGGTGCCGGTGATCCCGCCCGAGCTGCGCCCGCTGGTCCCGCTCGACGGCGGCCGCTTCGCGACCTCAGACCTCAACGACCTCTACCGCCGCGTCATCAACCGCAACAACCGGCTGAAGCGCCTCATCGAGTTGCGTGCGCCCGACATCATCGTGCGCAACGAAAAGCGCATGCTGCAGGAGGCGGTCGACGCGCTGTTCGACAACGGTCGCCGCGGCCGCGTCATCACCGGCGCCAACAAGCGGCCGCTGAAGTCGTTGTCCGACATGCTCAAGGGCAAACAGGGCCGCTTCCGGCAGAACCTGCTCGGCAAGCGCGTCGATTATTCGGGCCGCTCGGTGATCGTCGTCGGACCGGAATTGAAGCTGCACCAGTGCGGGTTGCCCAAGAAGATGGCGCTCGAACTGTTCAAGCCGTTCATCTACTCCAAGCTCGAACTCTACGGCCTCGCCAGCACGATCAAGGCGGCCAAGCGCATGGTCGAGAAGGAGCGGCCCGAGGTTTGGGACATCCTCGAAGAGGTGATCCGCGAACACCCGGTGCTGCTCAACCGCGCGCCGACCTTGCACCGGCTTGGCATCCAGGCCTTCGAGCCGGTGCTGATCGAGGGCAAGGCGATCCAGCTGCACCCGCTGGTCTGCACCGCCTTCAACGCCGATTTCGACGGCGACCAGATGGCGGTGCACGTGCCGCTGTCGCTTGAGGCGCAGCTCGAGGCGCGCGTGCTGATGATGTCGACCAACAACATCCTCAGCCCGGCCAACGGCAAGCCGATCATCGTGCC
>JAFAWI010000229.1 GCA_019241915.1 Alphaproteobacteria bacterium | reverse complement strand
TACTTTCAGGGCCGCGACGCCTACCTGACCGCGGCGCGCGAGGCGGTGCCGCTGCCGGTGCTGCGCAAGGACTTCATTCTCGATCCGTACCAGGTGCTGGAAAGCCGCGCGCTCGGCGCCGATTGCGTGCTGCTGATCATGGCCTGTGTCGACGACCACATGGCGCGCGAGCTGACGCACGACGCGACCTCGCTCGGCATGGATGTGCTGGTCGAGGTGCACAACCGCGCCGAACTCGACCGCGCGCTGCGCCTCGATGCCCGGCTGATCGGGATCAACAACCGCAATCTCAAGACGCTGCACGTCGACTTGAAGACGGCGGAGGCGCTGGCGCCGCTGGTGCCGACCAATCGCATCGTGGTCGGCGAAAGCGGGCTCAACACGCCTGCCGACCTCGCCCGGCTGGCCGCTGTCGGCGCGCGCTGTTTTCTGGTTGGCGAGTCGCTGATGCGCGAACCCGATGTCGCGGCGGCGACGCGGCGGCTGCTGCAACTGCCGGACCTCAGCCATGTCGATGTGCAAGGCCATGCACGGATGGTCGATGTCGGCGACAAGGTCGAGACCGAGCGTGTTGCGGTCGCCGCGGCGCGGGTCATCATGAAGCCGCAGACGCTTGCCCGCGTGCAGGCGGGCGACATGGCCAAGGGTGATGTGCTCGCGACCGCCCGCATCGCCGGCATCATGGCCGCCAAGCGCACCGCCGAGCTGATCCCGCTGTGCCATCCGCTGGCGCTGACCTCGGTCGAGGTCGAACTCAACTGCGTGCCGGTGCATGCGAGCATCGACATCACCGCGACCTGCCGGCTCAACGGGCGCACCGGGGTCGAGATGGAGGCGCTGACCGCGGCGAGCGTCGCGGCGCTGACGATCTACGACATGTGCAAGGCAATCGACCGCGGGATGACCGTCACCGACCTGCGTTTGCTGCGCAAATCGGGCGGCAAGTCGGGGGACTTCGTCGCCAAGGACGCAGAGCGATGATTTCGGTTGAAGAAGCGCTTGCCAAATTATTGGCGCCGCTGGAGCCGCTGCCGGTCGAGCAGATATCGATAGCGGAGGCGGTCGGGCGGGTGCTGGCTGAGGATATCGCCGCGCGACGTACCCAGCCGCCGTTTGCGGTGTCGGCGATGGACGGCTATGCGGTGCGCGCCGCGGATGTCGCGACGGTGCCCGCGACACTCAAGATCGTCGCGGAGATACCGGCCGGCGCCGGATTTGGCGGGCGGTTGGGCCAAGGCGAGGCGGCGCGCATCTTCACCGGTGCGCCGCTGCCCGACGGCGCCGACACGATCGTCATCCAGGAAGACGCCGAGCGCGACGGCGACACGGTGCGGGTCAGCGAAGGTGCGAAGCTCGGAACCTATGTGCGGCGGGCCGGACTCGATTTCGCCGAGGGCGACGTGCTGCTGCACAAGGGCGCGCGGCTCTCACCGCGCCATGTCGGGCTGGCGGCGGCGATGAACCGGCCGTGGCTGTTTGTGCACCGCCGGCCGGTGGTCGGCATCCTGTCGACCGGCGACGAGGTGGTGATGCCGGGCGAGCCGATCGGGCCGCACCAGATCGTCAGCTCCAACGCGCTCGCCCTCGCCGCCTTTGTCACCGCCTGCGGTGGGGTTCCGGTCGGGCTCGGCAACGCGCCCGACGACGCCCACGCGTTGCGCCGCTTTGCGGCCGGCGCGCGCGGGGTGGACCTGCTGGTCTCGACCGGCGGGGTCTCGGTCGGCGAGCACGACTTGGTGCGCGGCGTGCTGAGCGAGGACGGGCTGGCGATCGATTTCTGGGAAATCGCGATGCGTCCCGGCAAGCCGCTGATGTCGGGCAGCTATCGCGCGACGCCGATGATTGGCCTGCCAGGCAACCCGGTCTCGACCTTGGTCTGCTCGCTGCTGTTTGTGAAGCCGGCGATGGAGCGGCTCGCGGGCGTGCCGGACGGTGCCGAGCCGGGGCAGTTCGCCCGCCTTGGGCGCGACCTCAAGCCGAACGACCGGCGCCAGGACTATCTGCGATCGCGCCTCGGCCGCGCCGCCGACGGCGTGCTCGAGGCGACCCCGTTCGAGGTGCAGGACTCGTCGATGATGCGGCCGCTCGCCGGGTCCGACTGCCTCGTCGTGCGGCCGCCGCACGCTCCGGCCGCCGCCGCGGGAACAATGGTGCCGATCGTCACCTTCCCCGGCGGCGCCTGGCCGCTCTAGAGCGCCGTTCGACCGGTCATCGCTCATTGGCCACATCGACCGTCGTCCCGGCGAACGCCAAATCCACCTTTCGGAGGAAGCGCGGCGGCTCGGTCGGCCCCGGCCTTCGCCGGGCCACAAGCCGCCTTTAGCCGAGGTCAATGCGCGGCGGGGTGAGCGGGTTGGGCGGCGGCGTGCGCAGGAACAGCACGAGCAGGATGCCGGCCAGCGATACCCAGGCGATCAGCCAGAACGCGTCGATATAGGCCAGCACATAAGCCTCGTGCTGGACCTTGGCGGCGAGCACGCCGACGCCCTGCGCCGCCGGGTCGCCGAGGCCGATCGCGCGGCCGTCGAACGGCACCGCCAATTGCGCCGCGGCACCCTCGGTCAGCACCGAGCCGCCGACGACGTGCTGGCCGATCAGATTGGAATAGGTCTGCTCACGCATCCGCACAAAGGTTTGGATGGCGGCTGTGCCGATCTCGGCCCCGAGCAGGCGCGCAATCTGGATCGTCGCGGCGATCGGGGCCGCTTGAGCCGGGGTGATGTGCGAGATCGCATAGGTGATGAGGGCGGTGATTGCGAAGGAGAGCCCGAGGGCTTGGACGATCTGTGACGGCAGGAAGTCGGCTCCGGCCCAGTCGTGCGTCAGGCCGGTGTTCATCCAGCTGCCGATCGCGATCATCGCGAAGCCGAAGACCAGCGGCAGCCGCGCGTCGAACCGGCGCACCAGCAGTGCCACGGCCGGCACGAGCACGAACTGCGGCAGCGCGATCAGATTGAGCACGTCGCCGATCTGCAGGTCTCGCAGCCCTTGAACCCGGGTCAGGTAATCGGGCAGCACATAGCCGGTCGCGGTCGAGCCGAAACCGTAGAGCGAGATCAGCAAAGCCGGCACCGCAACATTGGGTAGGATCAGCACCGGCAGGTGGATCAGCGGGTATTCGCACCGCGCCTCCTGCACGACAAAGGCCGCGACCAGCAGCGCGCCGCCCAGCAACAGGCCGCAAACCGGGCCGGAATGGAGCCAGTCGAGCCGGTTGCCCTGATCGAGACCGGCATAGAGCAGCGCGAAACCGAGCCCGGCATAGGCGATACCGGTCCAGTCGGTGCGCGCCAGCAGGACGCGGTCGATCGGGCGCCGCGGCATCGCCAGCCAGACAAGCGCCATCATCAGCGGTGTCAGCACCGCATTCTGCCAGAAGATCCACTGCCACTGGCCGGCTTCCGAGTACCAGCCCTCGACCGCGCCGGCGATGTTCTGCGAAAACACGAAGCGAAACGCATAGGCGGCGATGCCCCACATCCACCAGCGCGGCGCGAGGCTGCGCAGCACAAAACCGAGCGCTGCCGGGATGAAGGCGCCGACCGCCAAGCCCCGCACCAGCTGCACCGCGATCAGCGCATTCCAATCGTGCAGCAGCGGCGGCAATAGCGAGGTCGTGGCGAAGACGGCGGCCGTCCACAACAGCACCCGGCGAGTGCCGAGCACCGTGCTCATCCATGCGGCGGCCGGGGTCACCGCCATCTGCGCCGCGCCGAAAACCGTGGTGATCCACGACGCCTCGTCAAAGCCGAAGCCGAGCCCGCCGCGGATGTCGGCCAAGCCAAACGTGGTGATCCGGGTGTTGAGCGACGAGATGAAAGCGCCGAGCATCACCGCGGCGATGCCGACGACCGGCCGGTCGCAGCGCCGGGTCGCGGCCGGCGCGGCGCCGGCGAGCGCGGCCGGCGCGGTGAAGGTCATGGCGGCGGGGGTGTGGTATCGGTGAGGATCGTCGCCTCGACCGACATGCCGGGCCGCAAATGCCCGGCGAGCGGATTGTCCGCACTGAGCCTGAGCTTAACCGGAATGCGCTGCACGACCTTGGTGAAGTTGCCGGTGGCATTGTCGGGCGGCAGCAGGCTGAACTGCGAACCGGAGGCCGGAGCGATGCTGTCGACGTGGGCCTGGATGACGACGCCGGGGAAGGTATCGACGCGAATCTCGGCCCGCTGTCCAATGGCGACGCGGGTCAACTGGGTTTCCTTGTAGTTGGCGATGACCCAGACGTTGTCGAGCGGCACCACCGAGATCACCTGCGTGCCGGCGTGGACGTATTGTCCGGCGCGCACGCCCCGCTCGCTGACGACGCCGGAGACCGGCGCGGTGATCCGGGTATAGCCGAGATTGATCTTCGCCAGGTCGAGCAGTGCGG